>JBCCQU010000018.1:0-13496 GCA_039208875.1 Planctomycetota bacterium | reverse complement strand
CCCGACCGTGACCACCACCCGCGTGCAGACCACCGTTACGGTGCCCGATCAGGGCACGGTGCTGCTGGGCGGCCAGCGTGTCGTGACCGAGGCCGAGATCGAGACCGGCGTGCCGGTGCTCAGCAAGATCCCGATCCTCAACCGCTTCTTCACAAACCGGATCGAGAGCCGCGAGGAATCGACGTTGATGATCCTCATCAAGCCGACCATCCTCATCCAGGGCGAGCAGGAAGACCGGGCCTTCCCGGGTCTGAACGACACGCTCCGTCAGTTCGGCGGCTGACCAAGTGCGGATGGCAGCGGACCCCACGTTCCGCCTACACTCGACGCTCAATGGGGCCGGCGCTGGTCCCGCAGTTGTCGATCGCCGAGCTGGTGGGAGATGCCGATGAGCAGCCGGGAAGAGTCCAGACTCCGCATCGCGGAGGTCGACGGAGTCATCAAGGTCGAGTTCATCGACCGTAACATTCTCGACGAGGCCAACATCCAGGCCATCGGCGAAGAGATCGCCACGATCGTCGACACCAACGAAGCACCGAAGCTGCTCATCAGCTTCGCCAATGTCGATCACCTGTCGTCAGCGGCGCTCGGCACGCTCATCACGATCAACAACAAGGTGCGCGCCCGCGAGGGGCAGCTCCGTCTTTCAGATATCGATCGCCAGATCTACGAGGTCTTCGTGATCACGCGGCTGAATCAGATCTTCACGATCTCGGAAACCGCTGAAGAAGCAATGGCCAGTTTCGCCGGCTGAGCAGCTGTTCGTCGCGTCGGCCCCGAGCGCAAGCGGGGCCTCGTGGGGAGTCCTCGCATGACGGCCGCCGGCCACGGGTCACAACATCCCGACCCGCATCCCGATGCCGAACGCATCGAACTGGCCAACGATCGCGACGCGATCGACGATGTCGAGAACACCATCATCAGCCTCGCCGATACCCACGGCTACAGCCAGTCGGCCCAGTTCGCCCTCCGCCTCGCCATCGAAGAAGCCGTCGTCAACGCCTTCAAGCACGGTCATCGCGACCTGCCAGAGCACCTCACCGTCAGCATCGAATACTTCGTCAACAGCGAGCGCATCTTCGTTGCTGTCGAAGACCAGGGCCCCGGCTTCACGCCGTCCGACGTGCCCGATCCGACGCTCGATGAGAATCTCGAACTGCCCTCGGGCCGCGGGCTGGTGCTCATGCAGGCCTACATGACCCGCGTGGAATACGTCGGCCGGGGCAATCGCGTCGAGATGGAACTCATCCGCGCCGAACTGCCCGAGGCATAGCCGGACCCGCCCGAGCGGCGGCCTGTTTCAGCTTTCATTCCTATCAAATACTGAACCTGTGTACGATCGCGTCGACTTCCCGCGTCCAGCGATTGCCCGGCGTCGAACCGCTCCGTAAACTTGAAATGACTGTAAATAAGACATCCGGGCTGTGAAATCAGCCCGCGACCCCGGAGAAATCCATGGCCCCCAAGCTGCCCATCTATCTCGACAATGCCGCCACAACGCCCTGCGACCCGCGCGTCGTCGAGGCGATGCTGCCGTACTTCACCGAGGTGTACGGCAACCCCGGAAGCCGAAACCACCGCTTCGGCTGGGAGTCGGAGGAAGCTGTCGACCGAGCACGCCAGCAGATCGCCAGCCTCATCGGCGCCGATCGCAAAGAGATCGTGTTCACCAGCGGCGCAACCGAGTCGAACAACCTCGCCATCAAGGGCGGGGCATCGATGTACGCCAAGAAGCCCGCCGGCGAGACCGGCCGCGGCCACATCATCACCGGCAACATCGAGCACAAGGCCGCCCTCGACCCGTGCAAGCGCCTCCAGAAGGAAGGCTTCGACGTCACCTACCTCGAGCCCGGGCCCGACGGCATCTTCACGCGGCAGATGATCGAGGACGCCCTGCGCGAAGACACCGTCCTCGTCACCATCATGTGGGCCAACAACGAGATCGGCACGATCAACGAGATCCCCGAGATCGGCGAACTGTGCCACAGCAAGAACATCGTCTTCCATACCGATGCCACGCAGTGGGTCGGCAAGATGCCAACCGACGTCAAGATCGACAACGTCGACCTGCTCTCCCTCAGTGCGCACAAGATGTACGGCCCCAAGGGCGTCGGCGCTTTGTACGTCCGCCGTCGCAAGCCACGCGTCCGCCTCACCGCCATCCAAGAGGGCGGCGGCCAGGAGCGAGGCTTCCGTTCGGGCACGCTGAATGTCTCCGGCATCGTCGGCCTCGGCGCAGCTGCGGAAATCTGCGCACAAGAGATGGACGCTGAGCGTGAGCGCCTGTTCAAGCTCCGCACCAAGCTTGAGACGACCATCACCGATCGCCTGACCCATGTGCAGGTCAATGGCCATGCAGACAAGCGGCTGCCGCACCTCACCAACATTTCCTTCGGCTTCGTCGAAGGCGAAAGCCTCATGATGGCCACCAAGGACATCGCCATGAGCTCCGGCTCGGCATGCACCTCGGCCAGCCTCGAGCCCAGCTACGTGCTCAAGGGCCTCGGCGTCGGCGATGATCTCGCCCACAGCTCCCTCCGCATCAGCCTCGGCCGATGGACCACCGAGGAGGAAGTCGATTATGCAGCCAACAAGATCTGCGAAGCCGTCGAGAAGCTCCGCGTGCTCAGCCCGCTGTGGGACATGCACAACGAAGGCATCGATCTGAGCAAGGTCGAGTGGCAAGCGCACTGATTCAGTCGTGCCCTCCGGGCATGAAGTGGGCAGTTAGCCGTGCCCTCCGGGCAAGAGATGAGACGCAAGTCATGCCCTTCGGGCATGAGTTGAGAAGCAAGCCATGCCACTCCGGCGTGGAAGAGTTCAACGGAATCCGGCGTACGTAATCAGACGAAAGCAATCCAGCACAACGCCCGGGAGGCACATCCATGGCATACACCGATAAAGTCATCGACCATTACGAGAACCCCCGCAACGTCGGCTCCTTCGGCACCCAGAAGGAGATTAAGGAGCGGTCCGACGTCGGCGTCGGCCTCGTCGGCGCCCCCGAGTGCGGCGACGTCATGCAGCTCCAGATCAAGGTCGACGAAGAGGGCAAGATCGAGGACGCCAAGTTCAAGTGCTTCGGCTGCGGCTCGGCCATCGCCTCGTCGTCGCTGGCCACCGAGTGGCTCAAGGGCCGCAAGGTCGACGAAGGCCTCGATATCAAGAACACGCAGATCGTCGAAGAGCTCAGCCTGCCGCCGGTGAAGATTCACTGCTCGGTGCTGGCTGAGGACGCGATCCGGGCTGCCATCAACGATTACAAGACCAAGAACGGTCAGCCAGTCGTCGAGCACGCCCACAGCCACTGAGACATGGCTCGGGGCCAGTGCCGCTCAGCGCCGGTGATTTCATGTGGATTAGGCTTGAGATCGCGGTTGAACCAAGCCGGACCTTTGGGTCTACGATAAGTAAAGAGGGCAAAGGCCCCGCCTAGCCAGCAGCGAAAGGACGTTTGTCGATGACCGACACCCAAGCCCCTGTCGCCGGCGTGCTGATCACCGAGACGGCTGCCCGCGAAATCCGAACCATTGTCGAGCAGCAAGAGCTCGACGCTGATAAGGTGTGCCTCCGCGTCGGCGTCAAGGGCGGCGGCTGCTCCGGCTTCAGCTACGTGCTCGACCTCACCGAGAACCAGAAGGACTCGGACGAGATCTTCGAGCAGCACGGCATCCGCGTGATCTGCGATCCCAAGAGCCTCCTCTACCTCGGCGGCACCACCGTCGACTTCAAGGACGAGATCATGGGCCGGGGCTTTGTGTTCAACAACCCCAACGCCAACACGTCCTGCGGCTGCGGCTCCAGCTTCGCCGTCTGAAAGCGTTCAGACAGCCAGCTAGCCCAGATCCCGCCGACTGTACCGGCAACATCTCACGATTCCGGACGCCCATGCTTGGATCCGCCAAGCGTGGGCGTTACTATTTTGCCGGACCTGTTGCTCTGGAACCCGTGCATTCCTTTGTATAGGGCTTATGCCCTGCCGGGGAAAGCAAGTGGTGGCGAGCAGCGGGTGAGTCGGTTCTGGGCGGGGGAATGCGGCGCGAATCGGCCGCACGGAGCGTCGGATGAGCCAGGCATCACTGCCTCTAGAGACCACCCTCGGCTACTCGCCGCCCACGGTCACCCAGTTCAGCGTCTTTCTGCCCAACCGCGTCGGGCAACTCAACGATCTCGTCGAGGAGTTCGACAATTCGTCGGCCCTCATCGGCGCGATCAGCGTGCACGAGGCGAGCGACCACGCGGTTGTTCGCATCATCACGACCAACGCCGCAGCAACGCGCGCGCTGCTCCGCGATAGCAAGCTGGCGTTCTGCGAGAAGGATGTGCTGGTGGTCGAGCTGACGCAGGGCCACACGCTGTCCAGCCTGTGCCTATCGCTGCTGGGGGCCGAGCTCAACATCATGTTCGCGTATCCGCTGATGCTCCGGCCCAACGGCACGCCGACGATCGCGCTGGCGGTCGATGACCCGACGCTGGCCGGCCAGATTCTTCGGCGAAAGAACTTCCGGTTGTTCGGCGAGGCCGAGATCCAAGACATTCACTGAGACAATCACTGATCGGGCGACAGCGCTGGGTGAGTCGGGTTGCGTAGTCTCCCGCCGTGACATCACGCTACGACCTGCTCGCGATCGATCTGGACGGCACGCTCTTGGATAGCACCGGCACGGTGCCGCTTGCGCACGCCGAGGCTGTGGAGCGCGCGCGCAAGGCCGGGCTTGAAGTGACGCTGTGCACAGGGCGTGCGTTGGCTGAATCAGCCGAAGCGATCGCAGCGGTCGGGCAGCGCACGCCGGTGGTCGTCGCGGGCGGCGCGATGGTGTGCGATCCTGTGACGGGCAGCACGCTGCACCGCGCAACGATGCCGCAGGCCATGGCGCGGCCGTTGGTCGAAGCGATGCATCTCGCCGGGCACGCGGCGCTTGTTTATAAGGATCGCGAGCTGGCCGGCTACGACTATCTCGTCGTGACCGGCGACGAGGACTTCGGCCTCGACCCGGTAACCGAGTGGTGGTTCGACTTCCAGGACGTCGGCGTGCGCACGGTCCGGTCGATGGATGAGGACGACTCGGCGGAAGCGAACATCCGCGTCGGCGTGTGCGCGCCGCAGCTCGGTGCCGATCGTGTCGATGCTGCGGTGCGCGCAATGGTGGGGCGTGGTGAGCTCGACGAGGTTTCGTCGCATGCTTTCATGGTGGTGACCGCATCGGAGAAGGCTGGGGCGTCCGAGCCGTATGTGATTTATGAGTGTCTGACGATCGAGGCTCATAAGTGGCACGGTCTGCGTCGGCTGTGCGCACATCTCGGGCTCGATGCGTCGCGTGTGGCTGCGATCGGCGACCAGATGAACGACCTGCCGATGCTCCAGCACGCTGCGCTCGGCGTGGCCATGGGCAACGCGCCGGACGAGGTGAAGGCTGTGGCTGACAAAGAGACCGCCGGCAACAACGACAGCGGCGTGGCGGTGGCGATCGATCGGATTCTGTCGGGCGAGTGGTGAGCGCATGCAGACGCTGACGGAGATCCGGGAGTTGCTGGCCGAGCGCGGGCTTCAGCCCAAGAAGGCGCTGGGTCAGAATTTCCTGACCGATCACAACCTCATCACAAAGCTGGTCGATGCGTCCGATGTTGGCGCGGGTGATGTTGTGCTCGAAGTCGGCCCGGGCACAGGCACGCTGACGGAGGCGTTGCTCGAGCGAGGCTGCCGCGTCGTGGCTTGCGAGCTTGATCGCGAGCTTGCCGATCTCTTGCGCGACCGTCTCGGTAGCAACGATCGCTTCACGCTGATCGAGGGTGACTGCCTGGAAGACAAGCGGCACGTTTCGGCGCGCGCGCTCGAGGCCTTGGGTGACGGCGAGTTTTCGCTGGTTGACAACCTGCCGTATCACGCAGCCACGCCGTTGATGCTCTCGCTCATGGGGGATCATCCGGGGTGCCGCGGGCTGTGGGTGACGATTCCGCGTGTGGTTGCCGATCGGCGGCGCGCGCAGCCGGGGAGCAAGGCGTACGGGTCGGTGTCGGTGGTTGCGGCTTTGGTGGCGGAGGTTCGGGTGCTCGCCAAGCCGCCGCCGGAGTGCTTCTGGCCGAGGCCGGAGGTGACCAGCGCGATGGTCGAGCTTCGGCGACGGGATGAGCCGGGCACCGCGGATGCGCGGGGGTTGGCGGAGCTGTGCCAGAGGCTTTTCTCAGCGCGTCGCAAGCAGCTTGGTTCGGTGCTTGCTGGGGTGATCGGGCGTGATGTGGACCTGCCGGCGGGGGTTGAGCCGAGGATGCGGGCCGAGCAGTTGCAGCCGGAACAGTTCGAGTCGATCCGTCGTTTGATGGTGTAGGAGGCGGGCGGCATCGACGTTAGACTGTGGCAGAGGCCGGCAGGCCGCTGGCCGCAGCGAAAGGAGGGACGCCCCCATGGGCGAGACCCCCGAAAATCGGGACCTTGCAGGAAAGGTTTCGGGGCAGGTTGTAGGGCAGGGATTGCACGCAACAGGATCGCCGTTCGACGGCGGATGTGATGGGCGCTCGCTGGCAGCGGGGCTCGAGCCGACGCTTCGGAAGACGCTCGAAGCGGAGCACGGCGCGGAGCTGGGCAAGATCGAATGGTTCAAGGCGGCATGGCAGCGGTCGGGCTCGGCGACGGGCTTCGCGGAGCTGTTGTGTCCGACGGGCCGGGTGATCGAGGTGGCAATCAAGCTGCCGGTGCAACCTCGCGAGCACCGTTGGACGACGGGGCTGGGGACGGTTGATCTTGCTGCTTGGGAGAGCGCGGAAGCGCGCGCGCTGCCGGTGCCTCGGGTGTTCGCCGGCGGGACCGAGCTCGGCGGATACGACCTGGCGTGGGTGGTGATGGAGAAGTTTCACGGCGGGACGGCGCGTGAAAAGTTCGACAAGCAGGAGGTCGAGGGGTTGCTCGAGGCGGCGGCTGACTTTCAGGCGATGGCGCGTGGGCACAAGCCGGTGGATGAGCCTTGCGAATCGCGGGACTGGGCGGGGCTGATCGAGAAGTCTCGCGCGTCGCTGCGTGATACGGATGTGCCGCAGCCGCAGAAGTGGAACGCGACGCTGAAGCGTGTGCAGAAGCTGTTGCCGCGGCTGACGGAGCTATGGTGTGGCAGGCCTTGCACGTGCTGGTGCCACGGCGATTTGCACCCGGGCAACGCGATGCGTCGCGATCCGCATCCGGAGAAGGGCGAGCCGGGACGGCTGGTGCTGATCGATCTCGGGCTGGTGCATCCGGGGCACTGGGTCGAGGACGCGGTGTACGTGGAGCGTCAGTTCTGGGGCAGCAAGGACGGGCTGAAGGGCATCAAGCCGGTGCCGACCATGTCGCGGGCGCGGAAGCGGAACGGGCTGACGACGGCGGGTGATCACATGACGCTGGCCAACGTGCGGCGGGTGCTGATGGCGGCGTGCGTGCCGGCATATGCAGCGGTCGAGGGGACGCGGGCGTACACCGAGTCGGCGCTGGAGTTGTTGGATCGGTTGCTGCCGACGGTGAGTTCGGTGTGAGTGCCTCTGGCGGGGGCCGGGCGTCGAACAGCTTTCGCTGTGGATGAATCGCTGGCATTTCTGACGTCGTCGTTTCTGCCGATGCTGCTCGGCTGGTCGGTCGCGTGGCTGATCGGTTCGGTGCTCGCGCTGTGGCTGACGACGGGCCGCGGGTTTGCGCGCGCGTTCTGGCTGATGAGCGGGCTGTGGTGTGCGGTGAATGTGGCGGTGGTGGTGTGGGCGTTGTTGTCGCCGCCGGAGAGCGTGGAGCAGTTCCGCGAATTGCTGCTGGTGAACGTGGGGCTTGGTGTCGGTTATCTGATTGTGGGCGGTGTGATGCTGACGCGGCGCGCGCCGCTGCTGCGTGGCTTTGGCGTGGCCATCCTGGTGCAGGGCGGGGCGCTGATGCTGTTCGATCTGGTTTGGTGGCTTGTGCTCGGGCGCAATTGAGCGAGGGAGCGTGACGATGTTTCTGAAGCGGCCGAAGCCGGACGCGTTGAAGCCGGGTCAGCGGAGCGTGTGGGACTTTCCGAGGCCGCCGGCCATCGAGCGGGAGTCGCGGCATGTGCGCATCGAGTTTGGCGGTGAGACGATCGCATCGTCGTCGCGTTGCGTGAAGGTGCTGGAGACGAGCCATCCGCCCGTGTACTTCTTTGCGCCGGAGGACGTGCGTGAGGACTTGCTGCGTGGCACGGGTCCGGATTCGTTCTGCGAGTGGAAAGGGCGGGCGACGTACTTCGATGTGGTGGTGGGGGATCGCGAGGCGAGGTCGGTCGCGTTTGCATATCCCAAGCCGAGCGCACGGTTTGGCGAGTACGCAAACTGGTACTCGTTTTATGCGCGGCCGATGGACGCCTGTTATGTGGGTGACGAGTTGGTCGAGCCGCAGCCGGGCGATTTTTATAGCGGCTGGATCACGTCGGACGTCGCCGGTCCGTTCAAGGGCGTGCCGGGCAGCGGCGGTTGGTAGCGATGTTGCCTACGCGGCGTTTCGTTGTGCTTGGGTGAAGAACTCGCTGCAGGTGCGGATGAGTGCTGCACGGTCGATGGGCTTGCTGAGGAAGGCATCGCAGCCTGCGTCGAGGCAGCGTTTCTCGTCGCCGTCCATCGTGTGCGCGGTAAGCGCAATGATGGGCGTGGTGCAAGCGAGATTGCGGAGCTTGCTGGTGGCGGAGTAACCGTCGAGCACGGGCATCTGCATGTCCATGAGGATGGCGTGCGGCCGGTCGGAGGGCTCGAGCGACAGGTATGACTTGACACAGACATCGCCGTTCTCGCAGATGCTGACATCTGCGCCGGCCTTCTCGAGTTGGAACTTGATGAGCCGTTGATTGTCGGGGCCGTCTTCGACCAGCATGATGCGCGCGCCGGTGAGCGGTTTTTCTGAAGTAAGCGCTGTGGCTTGTTGGGGGCTCGCGGGTTCGCTGTCTGAGTGTTCGGTGAAGTCAACATCGAGAAGTGGGATGTCGGCGAGGCTGCCTGTCGCAACGGTGGCGGTGAAGGCGCTGCCGACGTTGAGCTTGGATTCGATATCGAGACCGCCGCCGAGGAGGCCGGCGAGTGCGTTGGAGATTCGGAGTCCGAGACCGGTGCCGCCGAACTTGCGTGTGGTGCTCGCGTCGGCCTGCGTGAATGGTTCGAAGCGGGCGATGGCGTCGCGTTGCTGCTTCGTCATGCCGATGCCGGAGTCTTCGACGCGGAAGCTCATGAGCCACTGTTCGGGGTCGCAGCTGACCACGAGGGTGACCTTGCCGACCTCGGTGAACTTGATGGCGTTGCCGAGCAGATTGACAATGATCTGCCGGAGACGTGTTGGGTCGGTGTTGATTGTGGCGGGGAGTTGGGTATCGGCATACGCGGTGAGCGTGATGCCTTTGCCGCTGGCTCGCGGCTGTACGAGACGGATGACATCGGTCACGAGTTGGATTGGGTCAGTCTCGATGATTTCGACGGCCATTTGGCCGGCCTCGATTTTGGAGACATCGAGGATGTCATCGATGATCGTGAGAAGATGCGAGGCGTTGGCCTTGATGGTGCGCACAGCGTCAGTCTCGGCATCGGCATCGAGTTCGTTGCCGGCGAGCAGATCGGTGTAGCCGAGGATGGCTGTCATCGGCGTGCGGATTTCGTGGCTCATGTTGGCGAGGAACTCGCTCTTCGCAGCGCTCGCGGCCTCGGCCTCGTCCTTGGCGCGTTGTAGCTTCCGCGCACTCTCGCGGCGCTCGGTGATGTCGCGTTTGATGATAAGCATGCCATCAGGTGTGCTGTCGTCACCTTCGCTGTAGAGCGGGGATGCTGCGAGCTCAACGGAGAGCGTTGATCCATCGGCTGCGGCGAGATCGACATCGGTGGAAAAGTCTTGGCCAGCGGCGATGCATGTTCTCAGTTGCTCGGCGAGCTCATCGGTGCCGCAGCCTGTGCGGAAGAGCAGTGAGGTGTTGCCCTCCGCGGGCGTGTGATCGAACCTCGCGTCGAATTCATATGCTGCTGGGTTGGCGAAGCGGACGTCGCCGTTGCAATCGGCGATGACCATGGGATCGGCTGCGCGCTCAATGGCAGCGGCGAGCGTTCGGTTCTTTGCGGTCGATGCGGCGAGGTCGGCTTCGGCCTTCTTCTTCTCTGTGATGTCGAAGCGGAGGGAGATGAAGCGTTCGATATTGCCGTGCTCATCGAACTGTGGGATGTTGGTCGAATCGACCCAGTAGATGCTGCCGTCCTTGGCCTTGTTGCAGACCTCGGCTCGCCAATGGTGACCGCTGCGGATGGTCTGCCACATGTGCTTCCAGAAGCTGCGCGGGTGGTGGCCGGAGTTGAGGATTCGGTGGTCGCTACCGAGTAGTTCTTGGCGGTCGAACCCACTGATTTTGCAGAAGCCCTCGTTAATATCGATGATTTTGCCACGCTTGTCGGTGATGGAGAAGAGCGTGTGCTCATCAAGCGCTCGGCGCAAAGAAAGTCGATCACGTTCGATGCGGGCTATCTGTTGGCTGAGCACCGTTCGCTTTTTTAGCATGACGGAAGCGAGACTCGCGAGCGCCGTGGTGAGCGCGGCACCGAACGCGATGATGGGCCAGATCGGTGTTGCGATCGCGGCGAGGCTGTCTGCGTCCTTGGCCACATCAAGCCGGAATGACTTACCGAGAACGGTGATGACTTCTGTGGCCGTGACACGACCGGTGTTGTCGTCGTTGGTGTCGCTGAACAGCACCGTTCCTGTGCTGACATCGGTAAGTGTGAGTTTGAGTGCCTCATCGTTGTTGATGCTTGTGCGCCGCATCACTGGCTCGAAGCCGATGGGAACACCAACCCAACCGCGCAACGTGTTGCGGCGTTGCTGTGGATCTGGAGGGGGCTGCGTGCTCTGGTAGATGGGATAGCACATCACCACTCCGGGTAAGCCCTCCTTATCTTGCTCAAGCCAGATCGGATCAGTCAGTCGTGGCTCGCCGCTGAGCATTGCGGCCTCGTATGCACGGCGGTGCCATGATCGTGTTGCGATATCGAGACCGATGGCTGCGGCGTTTACAGCCTCGGGCGCATGATGCTGGATGACATAGTGAACATCGGTGTCGTCGATGTCGGCATCGGCCGGTGCAAACACGTTGAAGTCGGGTCGGCCGCTGCGTCGTACGTTCTGTATAAAGGGGCTCAGGTCGTTGGTGTCGACTCGCTTGATATATGCAAGGCCAAAGACGCCTGGGTAGCGGCGTTGGATGTTTGTCGCGGCGACGTAGGTGTTCCAGTCGTCGCGTGTGATGTCTTCTGAGCTGTAGATAAAGGCGGCGGCATCGAAAAGCACGCCGGCTTGCGTCTCGAGACGAGTCTTGAGGCGGTCGGCGATGTTGCTGGTTTCTCGCCGGAAGATGTCGCGCGTGTTGTGCGCATTCGCGTTGTGCGTGGCGGCGGCCACGAGCGTTGTCGCTGCTGCGCACAAGAAGCAAGTAAGCCAGACTGGCCAGCGTTGGGCGGCTGCGTAACGCAGGCGTGTCTTGATGGACGCGTGTTGACGGGGCGGTGTCACGAGCGAGATCCCTGTGCGGAGTTCTGCCCCGCTGCGGATCAATCGGCACGCTGCCGTCACGACGTAATCGTGGAAATTGCCGGAATGTACCTAGCAGGACGGCAACGACTTACGCGGCGTGACTATGAAGCATTGGCTGTGCACGTGTCGGGCAGATGGGATGACAACTGGGCAAGTCATAGGCGTGGGACGAATTGTTATCGGCCTGGCTCGTCATCAGTTTTGTCGTGCGTGTCGCGACAATCAGCGCTGGCTGCGCGCTTGTCGTGTCAAAGGTGATGTTGGTCTGGTGAATTTCCGATGGCAGGCACGGGTGTGTAGGGCACGGTGCCCTTGGGCGAGCGCACTTTGTCACTTGCCTGGGTGGATGTCGCTGATGACAGCCAGAACCAGTACGCATGAGCGCCGGCCTCGCACCACGGTGCTGTGGTTAATTAACGCGGTCGCGTGGAGCGGTGTGGTGTTGGGCGTCGAGGGCGCGGCGGCGATCGGTGTTGTTAGCTTGACCGCGCCGGTGCTGAGCGCGATGCGGTTGCTTCTGATCACATTGGTGATCTGCTGCGTCGTCGTCGCGATGTGGCGGATGCGGTCTTTGCACCGCTGGCGGGCTGATGATCAGCCGACGACTGGACGGACGACGGCTGAGTTGCTTGCTCTCCGCAGTGCTTTGGAAGATCACACGCTGTTTTCCATCGCGGATGCGAAGGGCCGCATCGTTGAGGTCAGCGAAGGGTTTTGTCGCATCAGCGGCTACTCGCGTGACGAGCTGCTCGGGCAGGATCACCGCGTGCTGAACTCGGGCGTCCATCCGCGGGCGTTCTGGCGGGAGATGTGGCGGACGATCCGAGGTGGCAAGCCGTGGCGGGCTGAGGTGTGCAACCGCGCGAAGGACGGCTCGTTGTATTGGGTTGATTCAACGAATATCCCGCAGTTCGACGAGGTAGGAGAGGTCAAGGGATATATCTCGCTGCGGTTTGACATTACCGAGGCGAAGCGAGATCAGGAAGAGCTTCAGCACACGCGGCAGTTACTTGAGGAGACGGCGGAACTCGCGAAGATCGGCGGCTGGGAGCTGGACCTATCGACGATGACAGCGCGTTGGTCGGACGAGGTGTGCCGCATTCATGGCGTCGAGCCGGGGCATGTGCCGAACCTCGAGACGGCGATCGAGTTCTACGCGCCCGAGTATCGGGACATGGTGACGCGGTATGTCGAACGCGGGATGGCAACGGGCGAGCCCTGGGAGTTTGAGGCTGAGCTCATCACAGCCAAGGGCGAGCGTGTGTGGGTGTGCGCGCAGGGTACGCCGGTGATGGGTGACGATGGCAAGTGCAAGCTGCTGCGTGGCGCATTCCAGGAAATCACGGATCGAGTCGAGGCGGAGCGGGAGCATGCCAAGCTGCAGGAGCGGTTTGAGCGTGCGATTGCGGGCACGTCGGATGGCTTGTTTGATTACGTGCTGAGCTCGGGCGAGATGTGGTACTCCGATCAACTCAAAGGACTGCTCGGCTTTGAAGAAAAGGACTTTGGCGAGCTGTCTCAGGATGCAGAGTCGTTCGAGGCGTTGCTGCATCCCGATGATCGCGAGCGAGTGGCTGCAGCGTTGAATGCAGCAATCCGCTGCGATGCCGTTTACGACATCGAGTACCGGCTTGCTGTGAAGCATCGGGGCTATCGCTGGTTCCGAGCGAGGGCGGGTGTGATCCGAGATGCGTCGGGTGATGCGGTGCAAGTATCGGGTGCGATAGGCGACATTCACGAGTGGCGGACGGCGCAGAGTCGGCTTGATCTTGCGACGCGCGTCTCACGACTCGGACTGTGGGATTGGGATCTGGAAACGGACGAGGTGTACTTCAGCGAGACGTTCTTCACCATGCTCGGGTACGAGCCCGGTGAGATGCCGATGTGCCTGCAGACGTGGGTTGATCTGGTGCATCCGGATGATCTTGCTGAGGCGCTCGCGGCGTTGGATGATCACCGGGCCGGCAACACGTGG
>JBCCQU010000017.1:0-13637 GCA_039208875.1 Planctomycetota bacterium | reverse complement strand
GTCGCGTCGCCAAACGCTGCAGCAGGGTCGGGATCGCCGTTGCTGCCAACGTAGTCGCCGGGGATGGCGCCGCCTTCCACCGGGTGACCAATGCGGAAGCGATTGTCGCCATCGACATCGTTGCCGGGCGTCTGCAATGATGCGTACAACGCATCGAGCTTGGCATCGAGCAGCGGTTCGAGACCGCGGAAATCGGAACGCATCACAACGGGATCGGCGTTGTTGAAGTCGGTGTCTTCGAAGGTCGTGCCGAGATCGCCGACGATCTGCACGTTCTTGCCGAAGAGCACGCGGCTCGGGCTGATGATGGCGTGCTCGACCTTCTTGAGAATCGAGAAATCGCGCATGATGGTGCGCGTGACAGGCCTGTTGACGTTGCCTGCGAAGTCGTAGCCGATCGCGATGATGCGCACCGTCACGCCGTCGGCGAGCGGAGCGTATGCAATCTGGAAGCCCGGTGGGATCGGCGTCTGGGGGCCGCCGCCTTCGCCGACGGTTACGGTGTCGACGCCGACGATCGGCGTGGTGACCCACCAGTCTGGGCGGTACTCAGCAGCGTCTGTTGCAGGCCAAGCGACGGACGTGCCCGCGAGTGCGATGTCGAGCGAATCGCGGATGATCAGGTTGCCGTCGAGCGCATGCATGTTAATCAGCGCCTGAGCGATGCCGGCCGGTGAATCGCCCATGGTGTCGGAGCCGAGCACGACGTGATCGCCGATGGTGCCGCCCGTCCACACCGCGTTGAAGAACGACGGCGTGATCTCACTCTGCGAGACGACGAAGCGCGACGCGGCCTTGGCCAGCCGCTGCTCGGCGAGCTGCATGCCCGTCTCGGCCGCAGCCATCGCGCGACGTACCCGAGCATGCGTATCGGCCGTGCGGATGTTACCTCGGCTCGAAGCCGCCATGGCAGCGACGAGCGAGCCGACAAGCAGCACGAACATCAAGCCAATAACCGTGGCTACGCCGCGTTGGCGTGCGCGCTTGGCTCTTGCTGATTGCGAACGCTGAGCATTGCTCGGCATCGGTGCACTCCGGCCCACCCGGCGCACAGGATTCCTTTGGTACTTCACGGCACGATCCAGCTGGTTGCGATGTCGTCGAGCACAGCTGCCGACGCACCCTCCGGCGTGTACGTCACACGCACCTCGACACGGAGCGGAAACTCATCGATCGCCATCGGCGGCGTCATCGTGCCGGGCAGGCCGATCTCGTAATTGCCCGAAGCTGTGCCGCTGCTGGCACTCCCGATGCGGAAAAAGTCGTCGTCCAGCACCGTACCCGAGTCGAACGGTTCGACCTTGGTCACCATGATTTCTTGCGTCCAGCCGCTTGCCGGCAGTTCGGCGCCTGTCGTCTCGTCGGTGACGATCACGCCATTGACATCGATCTCGGGAATCACGCGGCCGAAGGCATCGACCGGACCTGGAAAGTCGCCACCGTCGCCGAACACGAGGCCATCGAAATCATCGAGATCATCGAAGTCGTCGATTGTTGTCTCAAACGGCTCGGGACCGAAGCTGCCTGAGCTCGGGAAGCCGAGCGTCGGATCGTGCTTCGGCAAGCCAACCGTCATCTCGCGGAGCTCGTCGGCCAGATAGCCGCCGGTTGCCGAGTGGTTGGACCACAGATTGGCGCGCACAAAGGCCGACTGTGCGTCCATCATCGCGAGGACGCCGACGGTCACGATCGATAGCGTGATCGCTGCTTCGAGCAGGGTGAACCCTGAACGTGTTGCTGTACGCATGCGCTTCATGGTGGACAGCCCCTTGCCTGACTGCGTGCTCATCCGACGATCTGGCTCATCTTGAAGATGGGCATGATGATGGCCATGGCGATGAAGCCGACCACACCACCCATCACGAGAATCATGATCGGTTCGATAAGACTCGTCACAGCCTTAATCTGATCCTTCAGCAGCTTTGAGTAATACGAGCTGATCTCATCCATCACCTCGCTCAGCTTGCCCGACTCTTCACCGGCCGAAATCATCTGTACGACCGACTTGGGCAACAAATCCGCAGCCTGCATCGGCCCGGTGATGTTGCGGCCCTGCTTCACGCTGTTGTGCACGCTCCGCCACATGCGGCTGTACAGCTGATTGCCCGAAACCGAAGCGGTGATCTCGAGCGTGTCAAGCATGGGTACGCCCGCGTGAATGAGTTGGCTCATCGTCTGGACCGAGCGGCTGATGTAGAGCGAGCGGAACATGCCCTTGAGCACAGGGATCGCCAGCTTGGCCTGATCGATGTAGAGCTTGCCTGCGGGTGTGCGTCCGCCGAGGTAGCCGCCGATGCCGACGGCTGCAGCGACGCCAACGACGAGATACCACTGTGCCTGCAGATACTGCGAAAGGTTCATCAGGAAGTTCGTCGCCCACGGCAGCACGTCTTCCTTGCCCTCGAACAAGGTGTAGAACTTGGGCAGCACAAACGTCAGCAGGAACACCGTAACGACAACGGCCAGCGTGCCGATGATGCCCGGATAGATCGACGCGCCGACGACCATCTTCTTGGTCTCGATCTGCTGAGCGATATAGCCGGCGATTCGATCGAGCATCTCAGCAAACGAGCCCGACATCTCGGACGCCCGCACCATGCTGATGTACAGCTCGTTGAACAGCTTCGGATGTTTGGCGACCGCGTCGCTGAACTGCTTGCCGCTCTCGACGTCTTGCTTGAGGCCGATGATGATGCGTTTGAACTCGGGGTGCGTGGTCTGCTCAGCAATGCCGTCGAGTGCTGAGCGCAGGTTGATGCCCGCTCGCACCATGACCGCGAGCTGCGTGGTGAACTCGAGCACGTGCTTCTGTGTCGGCTTGGCCGTGTTGAGCCGCTTGAGCTTCTGAGCGAACGACTGGCCGTGCGTCTCGTCGGCCGCAGCCATCGAGACGATACGCAGGCCCTGCGCCCGCACCGCCGCGGCAGCAGCGTTGGCGTTGGGCGCTTGCAGCACGCCCTCTTTGGACTGGCCGTCCGGCGTCGTGGCTTGGTAGCGGAAAGTGGGCATGGGTACTCGTTCTCTCTTGCGTTCAGGCTGCGATCAGGCCCGCGAGCTTGTCCGGATAGACCGCCTGCGCCAGCGCATCCTCTTTCGTGATCACGTCGTTGAAGAACAGCTCAGCGATCGCAGAGTCGAGGCTGCGCATGCCGAGCGCCCGATTCGTCTCGATGACGTTGGGAATCTCGTACGTCTTGCCTTCGCGGATGAGGTTCCGCACAGCCGGCGTCACGAGCAGCGTCTCGACAGCCGGCACCATGCCCGCGCCGTCGGATCGGCTGAACAGCGTCATCGAAACCACAGCCTGCAGCGTGCCCGCGAGCATCGCGCGGATCTGGTTCTGCTGATTGGCCGGATACATGTCGATGATTCGGTCGACCGTCTGCGACGCGTTGACCGTGTGCAGCGTCGACAACACAAGGTGGCCGGTCTCGGCAGCGGTGATCGCAAGGGCTGCGGTTTCGAGGTCACGCATCTCACCGACCAGGATGATGTCCGGGTCTTGCCGGAGCGCGTGCTTCAGGCCCGACGCAAAGCTCGGCAGGTCGCGCCCGAGTTCACGCTGCTCGATCAGGCTCCGCTCGCTTTCAAACTTGTACTCGACCGGATCCTCAAGCGTGATGATGTGCTTGTCGTACCGCACGTTCATCGCGTGGATCATCGCAGCGAGCGTCGTCGACTTGCCCGAGCCCGTATCGCCCGTCACCAGCACCAGGCCGCGCGGCAGATACGTCAGCCGCTCGATCACAGCCGGCAGCCCCAGCTTCTCCAGCGGCGGCACCTTGGTCTTGATCGCACGGAGCGCCATGCCGACCTTGCCTTGCTGCACGTGCGCATTCACGCGGTATCGCGCAAAGCCATCGAGCTGGAACGAGAAGTCGGCGTCTTTGTTGTCCTCGAACCGCTTCCGCGTCTCCGGCACCGCCATCTGATGGAAGATGTCCATCGCCTGCTCTTGCGTGAGCGGCGGCATGTCGAGCCGACGGATCCGCTGGTGCACACGCAGAATGGGCTGCTCGCCCGCGACGAGGTGGATATCCGACGCGTCGAGGTCGGTGGCCTGTTGGAGGATGGGTTCAAGCAACGCCGAGGTCTCCCGTCGCGCACGCTCTGCCGCGGTCGCGTGAGGAAAACATCGGAAGAACCCGAGCCGAGAGCGCACGCGGTGCGCGGCATACCGGGCGGGCGCGCACGACTGTGCCGATTGCCCCGTTCGCTCGGCTTGCCGACCCCGCGGACTTCTCGGGTGAAGCGAGACTTATTGGGCCATGCGATCGCGGGCCTCGACCGCCAGCTCGTCAGCCCGCTCATTCTCGGGATGGTTGTTGTGACCCTTGATCCAGTGGAACCGCAGCTCGTGCTCCTGCCGCAGCTCGTCGAGCCGCTGCCAGAGGTCGCGATTCTTCACCGGTTGCTTGCTGGCTGTCTTCCAGCCTTTCTTCTTCCAGCCGTCGAGCCACGACTTCAGCCCATCGAGCACGTACTTCGAGTCCGAATACAGCTCGACGACGCTCG
The DNA here is from genome assembly GCA_039208875.1 of Planctomycetota bacterium. Classification (GTDB taxonomy): domain Bacteria; phylum Planctomycetota; class Phycisphaerae; order Phycisphaerales; family UBA1924; genus JBCCQU01. Next base: position 9,122 of record JBCCQU010000017.1, on the reverse strand, counting down.
GCCGCGTCAGCGAATCGAGCCCGTGGATGACCGCCGACAGCTCCATGCGGTTGTTTGTGGTTTCCCGCTCGCCGCCGTTGCGTTCCACAGCCTTGCCCGACACCGGATGCCGAAGGATGAACCCCCAGCCGCCCGCCCCCGGATTGCCGGAGCACGCACCGTCCGTAAACAACTCGACGATCGGGCGGGATTCATCCGGGGCGCTGGTCATCGGGCGATGCTAGCCGGCAGTCTTTCGCCCCGTGACGACGACGGACGAACCCGCGCCCGTCGCGGCCGCAATTCGTTCCGCTACGCTCGCGTCATGGCGACCACGCTCTCAACGAAGGTCCATCGCATCGAGGTTCGACGCAAGCCCGCAGCCGGCGATCCACGAGCCGACGCATTGCTCCGCGACGCCGAGGCCATCGGCATCACCATCGGCGCCGTTACCACCGCGCGCGTGTACCTCATCGAGGCCGACCTGTCCGACGATCAGCTCGCCGCGGTGTGCGATCGGCTGCTGGCCGACCCGGTCGTCGAGATCGCCCGAGCAACTACGTCCGCGTCGCCGGCCGGCGGCGTGCTCGTCGAGGTGCATCCGCTGCCCGGCGTGATGGACCCCGCTGCCAAGTCGGTCGCCGACGCCATCCGCGACCTCACCGGCGTGACGGCCGAGGTCTCGACCGGTCACCGCTACGAGTTGCTCGGCCTGACCGCCGGCAACGTGGCTGTGAAGACGCTCGCCGAGCGCCTTCTCGCCAATCCCGTCGTGCACGGCATCCACACCGAGGCCTTCCACCCGACCGAGCTGCCCAAGGGCCACGAGCACGACATGACCGTGAGCGAGGTGCCGATCCGCGAGCTCGACGACGCTGCACTCGAGCGCATGAGCCGCGACGCGCACCTCTTCCTCGATCTCGAGGAGATGCAGGCGATCCGGGCCGAGTATCAGACGCTCGGCCGCGAGCCGACCGAGATCGAGCTGGAAACGCTCGCCCAAACATGGTCCGAGCACTGCGTGCACAAGACGCTCAAGAGCCGCATCACGTATCGCAGCGAGGCCGATCAGCCGGACGTCATCCGCTGGGCGGGCCGCCCTGGTCATACGGTGCATGACGACGGCACCATTGAGATCGACAACCTGCTGAAGTCGACCGTCGCCGCAGCGACGCACGAGCTGATCGCTGAAGACCCGGAAGGCCTCGGCGCGTGGTGTCTGTCCGTCTTCGTCGACAACGCCGGCATCGTCGGCTTCGACGACGACCACGCGGTGTGCATCAAGGTCGAGACGCACAACCACCCCAGCGCCATCGAGCCGTACGGCGGCGCCGCGACCGGCATCGGCGGCTGCATCCGCGACATCATCGGCACCGGGCTGGCCGCCAAGCCCATCGCCAACACCGATGTCTTCTGCGTCGCGCTGCCAGAAGGCATGCAAACGCCCGCGACCGAGGTGCCCAGCGGCTGCCTGCCGCCCAAGCGCATCCTGACCGAAGTCGTCGCCGGTGTGCGCGACTACGGCAACCGCATGGGCATCCCCACCATCAACGGCTCGGTCAACTTCGACGATCGATACGTCGGCAATCCGCTCGTCTTCGCGGGCTGCGTGGGTGTCATGCCGCGCGCGCTCATTGAGGGTGAGCCGCAGCCCGGCGATCTCATCGTCGCCCTCGGCGGTAAGACCGGACGCGACGGCATCCACGGCGCGACCTTCAGCAGCGCCGAACTCACCGACACCCACGCCGACGAATTCAGCCACGCGGTGCAGATCGGCAACCCGATCGAAGAAAAACGCGTGCTCGATGCGATCTTGAAGGCCAGGGGCGATGGGCAATCGGCAATGGGCAATACCCCCGACACCCCATCGCCCATTGACCATTCCCCATTGCCCCTCTTCTCCGCCATTACAGATTGCGGCGCCGGCGGCTTTTCGTCGGCAGTCGGCGAAATGGGCGAGAAGATCGGCGCCACGGTCCAGCTCGACGCCGCTCCTCTCAAATACGCCGGTCTCACGCCGACCGAAATCTGGATCAGCGAAGCCCAGGAGCGCATGGTGCTGGCTGTGCCGCAAGGCAATCTCGCCGCGCTGCAAGCGATCTGCGACAACGAACACGTCGAGCTTGCTGTGCTCGGCACCTTCGGCACGCCCGACCGCGAACTCATCCTCAACTACGGCAACACCGAAGTCGGGCGCATGCCCATGGCCTTCCTGCACGACGGCATCCCCACGCCAAAGCGAGAAGCTGTCTTCCGCAGCACCGCCTTTGGTGGCACCGGTCTCCAGACCGGTGATGACAACGAGCCCCAAGCGCAAACGCGGGATCACGAGCAACAACCAACCACCGCCACGCCGTCCACGACCGACGCGCTCATGGGTCTCCTCAGCCATCCCGATATTGCAAGCAAGCACTGGATCATCAGGCAATATGACCACGAGGTGCAGGGCAACACCGTGCTCAAGCCGCTCGTCGGGCCGCGCGGCATCGGCCCCGGCGACGCCAGCGTCATCGAACCCGTGCCCGGCACCGGCCGCGGGCTCGCGATCGGCTGCGGCCTCGCGACACCCATCGGCGACCAGACACTCCCAGAGCCCGGCGATCCCTACCTCATGGCCCTCGCGTCGATCGACGAGTGCGTCCGCAACGTCGTGTGCGTCGGCGGCGATCCGTCGCGCCTCGCCATCCTCGACAACTTCTGCTGGCCGAGCTGCAAAAAGCCTGAGAATCTCGCCTCGCTCGTGCGCGCAGCCGAGGGCTGTTACGACGGCGCGAAGGCATACCGCACGCCGTTCGTCTCCGGCAAAGACAGTCTCAACAACCAGTTCACCATCCCCGCGACCGAGACCACGCCCGGCCGAACGATCGAGATCCCGTGCACGCTGCTCATCACCGGCATGGCCATCGTGACCGACCTCAACAAGTGCGTCACCATGGACGCCAAACGACCCGGCAACGTGCTCATGCTCGTCGGCGGCACCTCCGCAGCCATGGGCGGCTCGCGATACCAACAGCTCTTCGGCCTGCCCAGCATCGACGATCCCGCAGCCATCATCGCGCAACTGCACGACGGCCTCGACAACATCCACAAGCGTTTGCCCGGCGCTGCCAAGGACCAGTCCGCCAAGCTGCTGCGCGCACTCACCGGCTCGGCGAAACGGCTCGAAGCCTTCGTCGCATCCGTCTCGCCCGCTGCGCAACGCACGGTCGATCGTCTCCGCGATGTCGTCGGTGCCGAACTCATCGATCGGCTCGAGTCACAGATCGGCACCGAACGTCTGCAAGACTTCGCGGGTGCTTTGGTCGATGAGCTCGCCCGCCGCGGCGCCCCCACCGCTGCCGTGCCGACGGTCGATCTCAAGCGTGGCCCCGCGACCGCCAAGGCCGTGGCTGCGTGCATCGATGCCGGGCTCGTGCGCGCAGCTCACGATGTGTCCGATGGCGGCGCACTCGTGGCAGTGGCAGAGATGCTCATCGCAGCCAAGAGCGACCGCGCGCAGCTCGGTGCGTCACTCACCGACACCTGCGACCGACTCGCCTGGGCCTTCAGCGAGGCGCCGTCGCGCTACATCCTCGAGGTCGCACCAACCGATGTCGGTCGGGTAGAAGACACTATGAATACGCACGCATCGGGCGTTAGCATCGAACAGATCGGTGTGCTCGATAGCTCGGGCCAACTCAAAGCCGGTAGCGTGTTAGCCAGCGTCGACGACCTGACCGACGCGTGGCGATCACCGCTCAACTGGTGACTTCCTCGCTCACCGCTGCTTGCCAAATCCGACGCGGTATTTGACTTGCGCCGCGTCTTTCGGTCTAGTGCGTCCATACGGGTGCCGTTCTGGCCCGCATTCGCTCGCGAGACAGCGCGAAGGAGCCGGGGCTCCGCTGCACGTATGCTGCGTGTTTCGTTTGTGATGCACGCCCGCTACCTCCGTTCATTATTGCAAGCGTTGATCGACTCTGTGAGACAGCACCGACGCACTCTGCGTCATCGTCAGCTTCATGCCGGAGGGACCACATGCGACAGAACCAAACACGAGTTGCACGACGCCGCACGACCTCAGCAGCCGAACTCATCAGCCAGCTTGAGCAACGACTGAACTTCGAGGTTGGATATCTCGAGATCGGCACGAGCACGACGGTCGCCAACAACACAACGCTCTTCTTCAATGGCTTCGGTGATTACCGGCTCGATGGTTCACTCGACTTCGGTTTCCGCGACTTCTCCGACGGCGCGACGGGCAACAACGATGTCACGCAGTATCCAACCACCGGCATCTTCACCGTCGCCGACGGCACACCCAAGACCGGCAACTTCTCCGGCCTCAATACGGACTGGACCATCCCGGGCCTGACGCCGCAACAGATCTCATCCACACCGCTGTTCACCGGTGGGAACTTCGGTCAACTGAGCCTCGCACAGACGTTCGACGGCACCACGCTCACCAGCCGAATTCAGATTCCGCAGGCCGACGGCCTCACACTCGAAGACCGAGACGGTCAGTACCGCTTCAGCGGTTACGTGCGAGACCTTTCCGGCTCGAGCGAGCGCATCATTCTCACGTACGGCGATGCGATCGGCACCAGCGGCGCGTTTACGTTCAACGAGTTCGGCGACTTCGACGGCAACGGCGCCATCGATGACTCAGCCATACAGAACGGATTTTCGATCGATCCCAATGCTGCGTTCGGCGACGGCTTCACGCGAATTCTCAATGACCCGACCTCGCGGGGCTTCTGGGGCAACGGAGCCGGCACCTTCCTGTACTCGAACTTCGCCGACTCCACGTTCAACTTCAACAGCACCGGCGTCGCCGTCCGCGTCGACAATATCGAGAACATGACCGAAGACGACTTCCGTGCCGATAGCTTCGCCTTCGGCGGCATCGCCGATCCGGCCATGCTGAGGATGGCCTTCGAACTCGATGGCACAGAAGAAGCCGGCCTCGGATTCGGCCTGCCGGGTATCTACCAGCTTGGCCTCGCGTTCTCGCCCGACCAGAACCAGGCTCACTTCTTCAACTACGACGAATTTCTCAACAACCCGAACGCAACAAAGCTTGCGACCGCCGACTTCCAGCTCACCGCCGAATACAAGCTGGCCTTCGACTTCGGAAACGGGTACAGCTTCATCGCCAACTACGGCTCTGACGGCAACATCATCGGCGAGAAGTTTCTGGCCCCGGGCGGCGACGAATCCGTCGCCTTCGGCGTCGGTACGAAGCTCACGGACGGAACCGCACAGCCGCTCACAAACCCGCCGACCGATCCGCCGCCAACGAACCCACCCCCAACCAACCCGCCACCGAGCGCCACATTCAGCAACGCTGCGGTGATCGGCACAGGAACCGATGCACGCATCGTCGTCACGCTCTCCGACGGCTCAACGCAGGAGATCAATCCCGGCGACTTCATCACCGACAGCGACTTAGAGTTGCTCGGCGTGAGCATCGCCGACCAGGGCAACACGCTCGGCGTTGCGTTCAGCGCCGACGGCAAGCCGCTTTCCACACTCGGCATCAACATCAACATGGTCGTCGAGCAAACCGAACAGGCTGTCGTCACCGATGCGACGCAAGCACCGGCCAGCACCGTCCATACCACCACCAACCCCGTGACCGGTGAAAACGAATACGCCTACGTCACGTCGCTCGGTCTCGGCTATCGCATCACCGAGAGCCTTGAACTTACGGCCGGCCTGCGCACGTTCGAGATGGAGATGTTCGGCGATCTCTCCGGTCAACTCGGCGGCCGCACCGGTGCCGAATTGCAAGCCGATAGCGACGCATTCGTCACGGACTGGGGCACGTTCGCGTATGTCTTCCCGGATGCACTCGGCAACGTGATGGCTGCGTGGACAACGCCCACCCTCAACGGTGAGTATTTCACCAGCCAACTCAACGATCCCAATACCACCGACGACGCTGTCGCGGCCGGCGGGAAGGTCTCAGCAACTACCACGCCATGGGGCATCCATGTCGGCTATCAGAGCATCACCGGCCAATTCGCGCACAGCTATTTCGCTGTCGAAGACTTCCAGTGGCGATACGCCGAACTCGCGGATGTGACCGAAGGCCTGACCAGCCTGCCGACCCTCGCCGACGATTTCACGATCGGCTACGAGCGTTCACTCGGCGGACTCTTCAACGTGACCCGCGACCCGGCAAGCGGCAACTACAACGTCACAACGTGGAGCCTGAACAACCAGAGCTGGCGTGTTGAGTTGGACGCCACCAGCGATCCGGGCCTCGCGTCGGGAAGTCAGCTCGACCCCGCTGTCGACTTCGACTGGGCCATCGGCGGCTTCTCGAGGGCCAACACCATTCCGACCGTGTACTTCGATGTCGATGAATCGACCGGTACCACCGGCAATCCGATACGCATTTTAGCGACGCACGCAACAGAGTTCTTTGACACAAGCGACGGAGCCGACAGCGACGACAGCACCTTCTTCACCATTCAGTTGCAGGCCAGCTTCTAAGCCTGTGCGCTCTTAACTTCCATCGAGCCGCGGCAGGTTGCACAGCCTCGTCGCGGCGCATTTGTGCGCTCAACGCAGGCCGTATTCCTTAAGCTTGCGATACAGCGTCCGCTCGCCGATGCCGAGCAGCGAGGCTGTGCGCTCACGGTTGCCACCGGTGAGCCGAAGCGTCTCGCGGATAGCACGTTTCTCGAGTTGCTCCAGGCTCGTGCCGGCGAGCGATCCAACAGCACCAGCGTCAGCGTTCGCCGACTCGCTCGCGCTCTCGTTTGTGCGCACGTTCTCCGGGATGTGCTTCACATCGATGACGCAAGGCGTGCCGGCATCTTGCCCGTGTTCGCCGATGGCCATCACGGTCATGTTCTGCACCACGTTGAGCACTTGCCGCACGTTGCCGGGCCAGTCGTAACCGGCCAGCCGCATGAGCGCAGCGTCCGTGATCTCCGGCGTCGGCGTGCCGGGCGCGACCTGCTCGGCGAATCGCGCCACCGCATGCCGAACGATCCTCGGAATGTCCTCGCGGCGTTCGCGCAGCGGCGGCAGATGGATATGGCTCGCGTTGATGCGGTAGTAAAGATCCTCGCGGAACGACCCGTCCTTCACAGCTTGCGTGAGATCCTTGTTGGTTGCGCTCACGAAGCGCACATCGGCGCGGCGGGCGTCGTTGCTGCCGAGACGGACGACCTCACCGTTCTCGAGCACACGCAGCAGCTTGGCCTGCATGGCCAGCGGCATGTCGCCGATTTCATCCAGAAACAGCGTGCCCTTGTCGGCGTACTCGAATACGCCTTCGCGTTCCTTATCTGCGCCGGTGAACGCGCCGCGAACGTGGCCGAACAGCTCGTCTTCCAGCAGGCTTTCGCTCTGACCCGCGCAGTTGAACGCAACGAACCTGCGCTCGGCCCTTGGCGATGCCTTGTGCACAGCCCGCGCGATGAGTTCCTTGCCGGTGCCGCTCTCACCGGTGATGAGCACCGGGATCGGACTGCCCGCGACCGTGCGCACGGTCTGCAAGATGCGGCGCATCGGCTCCGACCCCGCAACGATGCCCTCGAACGCGCCGTCCTGCACGATGTCTTTCAGGTCGCCCGCCTCATGCCGCAGCAGCACCTGCTCGGCCGCTCGATTCACGAACTCGCGGAATGTCCCCAGGTCGAGCGGCTTCTCGATGAAGTCGAACGCGCCGTACGTCCGCAGCGCTTCGCGTGCTGTTTGCGCATCGCCGTGGGCGGTCACCATGATCGCTTTGGCTTCGGGCTGATGATCGGCTGCTGCAGCCAGCACACGCATGCCCGCATCGGCTCCGTCGGCCGCGGCGCCGTGCTGACCGCCGGAGGTTGGCATGCGCAGGTCGGTCACGATCACATCGAACGAGCCGTTGGTCAGTTCATCGACCGCTGCATCGACCGAGCCGACGACCGTGCACACGTGGCCGGGCTTACGCAGAGCTTCAGCCATTACCTCGGCGTGATCGGCCTCGTCCTCAACGATCAGCACCTGGGCAGCGGGGACCTCGGCATGCGATGCACTAGACATATCCGACTCTACGCGCGCTGCCCCGTGCCCACGGTCTCGATGCCCGACGCCAACCGATCGCGCGCGCACATCGCGATCGCCAAGGCATCGGCAACGTCGGCCGGCCGCGGTGGCTGCTCGAGCCCGAGCGCTTGCTGCACCGCCCGCTGCATCTGGCCCTTGCCCGCGCCGCCAAAGCCGGTCATGGATTTCTTGACTTCCTTCGGCGCCAGCTCGATCAGCGGCAGGCCCGCGGCTCTCACCGCGAGCAGCAGCACGCCTCGCGCGTGTCCCATGACGATGGCTGTCGCCGGATGGCGGTAGTGCGCGAACAGCGCCTCGACCGCCACCGCCTCGGGCTGCACCTCGTGGATGATGTTGCGGAAGTCGTGGTCGAGCTCTTCGAGCCGCTCGATGACCGGTCGCGGAGAGCCCTCGCTGCTGCCCACAAGGCGGATGACGCCGGCCTCGACGATCCGTGGCCGCCGCGGCTGGCCCTCGACGCAGCCATAGCCGGTCAGCCGAAGTCCGGGATCGACACCGAGCACGCGCACAACACAGACTATCGGCCGAAGTGCCGCATCCAATGCACCACCGCGCGGACCATCGCGTCGGTCTCCAGATTCACGCGGCTTCCCTCGCTCAGCCCGCCGAGCGTGGTGAGCTCCAGCGTCGTGGGGATCAGCGCGACCTCGAACCAGCCGCCGTCGTCATCGCCCGGTTCGACAGCTGCGATTGTCAGCGACACGCCGTCGATCGTGACCGAGCCCTTGGGCACGATTGCCTCCATCAGCGGCCGCTCGGCAGCGATCCGCACCCGCCAGCCGTCGTCGGTATCGATGCGCACGACTCGGCCGGTGCCCTCGACATGGCCCTGCACGATGTGACCGTCCAGCGCGGTCGTCGCCGTGGCTGCGGGCTCGAGGTTCACCCGGTCGCCCTCGGTCAGGCCGCCGAGCGTGGTTTTCTCCAGCGTCTCGGGGATGACATCGAACGCCAGCGTTTTGCCATCCGGCGCCTCGGCCACGGTGAGACAGCACCCGCTGATGGCGATGGAGGCGCCGTGGGCGATGGCGTCGGTCCGGGGGTCGCCGGCCCAGCCATTGTCGGGCAGAATCCTGAGGCGTCGGCCCGCGGGGGTGGGGGGG
>JBCCQU010000016.1:0-13646 GCA_039208875.1 Planctomycetota bacterium | reverse complement strand
GCTGACATCACCCGAGCCGTTGCTGTATTGAACCGCCCGGAATGGGAAGACCTCCGGCATGAATCCCTCGATTCTTTCTGACCGTCGCCGGGCGCTTTGCCGCGGCGCGAGAAGTGTGATGAAAGCCCGGGCAGGGTTCGGGTCCCGGTGCCGATTGCTGCTTGGCCGCCTGTTCGTTGCGGGCATGTTGCCCGCGTGTGGCATGATAGCCGACGGGTTTGCTTACCATTGGGCATGCCCACCGCCCTGATCGTTCGGACAGCCGGAACCAACTGCGATGCCGAGCTGGCTCGGGCGTTTGAGCTGGCGGGCGCATCGACGACGCTGGTGCATCTCGATCGGTTGATCGCCGACCCGACGCCGATCGCCGGGGCTTCACTGATCGGGCTGCCGGGCGGCTTCAGTTACGGCGACGACATCGCGTCGGGCCGAATCTTCGCGATGAAGGCCAGCGAGCGGCTGTTCGAGCCCATGGCCGAGGCGGTCGATCGCGGCGTGCCGATCATCGGCGTGTGCAACGGGTTTCAGGTGCTGGTGCAGATGGGCCTGCTGCCGGGACCGGACGACGGCGGCAGCATGGCGGGCACCAAGCCCAAGCAACGGCTCGCGCTGACCGACAACAGCGACGCACGATTCCACGATCGCTGGGTGCAGGTCGAGCCGGCCGCGTCGCCGCCGTGCGTGTGGCTTCGGTCGATGCGGCAGCGAATGGCCCTGCCGTCGATGGCCGCGACGCTCACGCTGCCGGTCGCGCACGGCGAGGGCAGGCTGCTGGCTGCGGATTCCGATGTGCTGGCGGCCATCGAAGCCGACGGCCGAGCCTGCCTGCGATACGTCGACAACTTCAACGGCTCGGTCGGTTCCATCGCCGGCGTGTGCGATCGCAGCGGGCTGGTGTTCGGCCTCATGCCGCACCCCGAGCGCTACCTCGATTGGACGCGGCATCCGCACTGGACAAGGCTGCCCGAAGAAGTGCGCAGCGGCGACACGCCCGGGCTGGCGATGTTCAAGGACGCGGTTGCGTTCGCAGCCCGCACCGGTACTGCGGCAGGTGCTGCATCGGCGGGCTAAGCCGCCCCACTGCTGCGGCCTGAGCCGAGGCCACCGGTAGACTCGGGCATGAGCCCGGTGAATGAACACGCGCTGACGCAGGGCCGAATGGTGCCGCAGGGCATGAAGTGCTCGGCCTGTGCGTATTTGCTCGAGGGGCTTCGGTTTGGCGACCCGTGCCCCGAGTGCGGCACGGTGATCAAGGCTGCGCGATTTCAGACGCGCGGCGACATGCTCACCAACGTCGAGCCGGGCCGAATCTCACGGCTCGGTTTCGTGCTGAGCCTGCTGCTTGCTGCGCAGCTCGGGCACTTCGCTGCGACCATGACCGCTCTGTTCACGGGCCGGGCGTTGTTTAGTTGGCTCGTGGTGCTGCTGGCCGGCGTGGCGTGGGGCATGGTGTGGATCGCCATGGGCCCGAAGCCGCCGGTGCGCGATGTGCAACGCGACAACGATGCCGAGTTGCCTGTGTCGCGACAGGCGGCGCGTTGGATGTACGGCGCGTGGGTGGCCGGCGCGGCTGCGCAGGCGCTCGCATTGCAGGCCGGTGGCGCGATGGTGGTCGACACAATCGGCACTGTGCTGCTGGCTGTGTCGGCTGCGGGCATGGTGCCGTTGTGCGCGGTGCTGGCCGACTACGCGGACTTCGGCCGCGACGACGGGCTCGCGGGCCGACTGCGTGCCGCGGCGTGGGGCGCGGGCACGTGGGCACTCGTGCTTATCGGCGGCTTCGTGCAGCCGATCGTTGCCGGCTTCTCGCAAGGCATCGGCAGCCTCATCGGCATCGTGATGTTCCTGCTGTCGCTTGTCGTGCTGGTCTGCTTCTTCATCTACTTCATCAGCCTGCTTCAGCTCTGCGGCGTGGTGTTCACAGCCCGAGACTCGGCGATCCGGGCCATCGAGCGAGACGAGCGGGTGGCCGAGCGGAAAGCCCGCTGCCAGCGCACGCCGACGCAGCACTTCGGCGACAAGCCGGGTGAGGTTCGCGACGCCGCACCGGACGAGTACCCGTGCCCGGAGTGCGGCTACAACATGCTCGGACTGCCGGATGGCATGCCATGCCCAGAGTGCGGGCAGGGACGGGCGAGCGGTGCCGGTCTGGGCAGGCCGCCGCCGATTCGCGAGCCGCAACCGGTCGACCTCAGCGATATCGCGCTCGACGGCGAGCCCGCGGAAGCAGCGGAGACGGCGAATACGCCGGGCAGCGGAGACGCCTCGGGCCATCAGATCCGGGTCGAATCTGGCGAGAACGACTCGCCGTACGAGTTAGCGGACGACGATCCGCTCGATTCGCAGCCGCCGCCGAGACCGTAGCGAGGGCCGATGTGGCTCCCCTACCGTTGCGGCATGGCGAGCGGTCGCAAGCCAACCCGGGAGAAGGTGCTCGTCGCGATGTCGGGCGGCGTCGATTCGTCGGTCGCGGCTGCGCTGCTGCTGGAGCAAGGTTACGACGTCGTCGGCGTGTTCATGCGGCTGGGCTCGCCCGGCGAGACGCTCGACGAGCTTCAGCCGTTCGACTCGGCGGGCGTTTCGTGCGACCCGACGAAGGTGAAAATCGGCCACCAAGGGTGCTGCTCGATCAACGACGCTGCGGATGCGAGGCTCGTCGCAGCCGAGCTCGGCGTGCCGTTCTACGTCTGCAACTTCAAGAAAGACTTCGGCCGCATCATCGATTACTTCGTCGATGAGTATGCCGATGGCAGAACGCCCAACCCGTGCGTGCGTTGCAACGATTGGCTGAAGTTCGGCAAGCTGCACGATTACGCCGGCCAGATCGGCGCGACGATGGTGGCATCGGGCCACTATGCGCGCATCGATCGCGAGCATCCGTCGGGGCCTCGTCTGCTGCGCGGCGCCGATGAAGCCAAGGACCAGAGCTACGTGCTGTTCGGCGCGCCGCAAGCAAGGCTGAACGACATGATGCTGCCGATCGGCGTGTATGAGACCAAGGCCGAGGTGCGGGCGCTGGCCGAGCGATTCAGCCTGCCGACGTTTGACAAGCCTGACAGCCAAGAGATCTGCTTCGTGCCGGACAACGACTACGCGGGCCTCGTCGAGCGGCGCAGACCGGAACTGGCCGAGGCGGGCGCGATTCTCGATCCGAGCGGCAATGTGGTCGGCGAGCACAGCGGCCAGCACCACTTCACGATCGGCCAACGCCGCGGCGTGGGTGTCGCGCTGGGCTATCCGATCTACGTTGTCGATCGCGATCCGGTGGCCAACACGGTGACGGTCGGGCCGAAGGACATGCTGCTGACGAGAAGCTGCCGAGTGCGTGAAGCCAACTGGCTGGCCGATGCCGCACGCTTCGGTGACTGGCAGCCGGTGCTCGCGCAGGTCCGGTACAACTCGCGGGCTGTGCCGGCCCAGGCCCGCAGGCTCGCGGATGCAGAGTCGGCCGACGACACACCTTCTGGCAGGCCGGGGCGGTTCGAGGTGCGGTTCGCAGACCCTCAGCGGGCGGTCGCACCCGGCCAGGCGTTGGTGCTGTTTGACGCCGACGAGCCCGCTTGGGTGTTGGGCGGCGGCTGGATTGCCGATGTTGAACGAGCCGGGGCGGCAGATACGGAAGGATCTCAGCCTCGATGACAGCCCCGACGAGCACCCCCACAACACACTCGACAAGCGGCGACATCACCGCCGAGCAGCAGCGCACGCGCGACGGGATTTTCTTCATCGTCGGCACCGGCCGAAGCGGAACCTCGCTGCTGCAGTCCATCGTCTCGGCCCATCCGCACATCGCGATGCCCGGCGAGACCAAGTTCTTCACCGTCATGACGCCGCGGTCACGCACGAACGCGACGTTCACGACCGAGGCCGCGCTCGATGCCGAGCTCGCTCGGCTTTGGAAGCACTGGTGGATGCCGGAGATCGGTGTCGACCTCGATGAATTGCGACGAGACTTAGCTCCAGCACTGCCGGTTGCACCGGCCGACATCCTGATCGCTTTGCTCACGCGGTATCGGCTCGGCGTCGATCGCGAACGCGTAGGCGAGAAGTCGCCCGGCCACCTCAGCCGCGTGCTCGAGCTCGCCGAGATGTATCCGAAGGCTCGCTTTGTGCAGATCGTGCGGGACCCGCGGGCTGTCGCGCTAAGCCTGCAGGAAGTCAAGACCAAGCACAAGACCGACACCGGCTTCGGCTCGACGCACTTCGCTGTCACCGTCCGCGACTGGAGCACCGCCATCTCGCAATCGCGCACGTACGCGAAAGAGCTTCCGGACCGCTATCACTTGCTGCGCTATGAAGACCTCGTGACCGAGCCGGCGCGCGAGCTGCGCAGCATCACCAAGTTTCTCGAGCTGCCTTGGGACGACAGTTTGCTCAGGCCCGAGCAACGCTCGCAGAAGGGCTACTTCAGTCGGCAAGCCGCGCACATGTCGAGTACGGAGAAGCCGTTGTTCACGAGCAGCATCACACGATGGCGTGAGCAACTCGATCCCGCGGTGATCGGCCACCTCGAAGCCTTCCTCGAATCGGACATGGTCTCGCTCGGCTACGAGCCGGTGAAGGCCGGCCGATCGAAGCTCGCGCACACGCCAGCGTTGCTTGTGAGCGATACCGCGAGGCTGTTCGAGCGGGCTGTACAACGGGCTAAGCGCGGCTAATCGGCCGACTTTCGCTCGTTACACGGCATGATGCCTTAAAAACTCGCGTGTTTGTTGAATCGGATTCTCTAGTCATTTATTATGTTGCAGCCGTGGTAACCCCTGCCACGCGGAGCGGCACCCCCTGCCGCCGAGGGCAACACAATGTCTCGACAGGCCGATCGCAACCGTGCCGGCGCTCGCAACGCGCGGCGTTCCGATGTCTCCAATTCTCTCTGCCAACAGCTTGAGCAGCGCGTGCTGCTGAGCTCGTCGTATCTCGTCGACACAGAGCCCGTGCTGCGCGTCGACGACATCGCTGGCTACATCGGCGACATCGACGGCGGCGGCGCGAGCGATGTGCTCACCGGCGACGGACTCATCTCCTTCGAAACCGGCGACTACATCTGGCGACGCGACGACCTTGAGCTGTACCGGCCGCACGCTGTGCCCGATCTCAACGGCGACGGCGTGCCCGACCTCGTTGGCGTTCGGATCCTCGACAACGGCGCCCGCAACGTCATTCCGTTCGTTGACGAATTTCAACGCGATCGCTTTGTTCGCGGCCCGGTACTCATCTTCTCCGGCGCGACCGGCGATCCGCTCGGTGCGTCGGCAACGCCCGACAACTTCTCCGAATTCGGACAGATCTCCGATCTCGACATCGTCGAGGACATCAACAGCGACGGCGTCCTCGACTATCGCATCGACCTCAAGGCAACCAACGACCAACCGCCGGTCTACGCCTATCTCGATGGAGTCACGCTCGCCGAGTTGAACGCACCCGCCGAGCGGCCCGCGTTGGCCGATCTGAGCGCGTTTGGCAGGCAAGATCCCGGCGACGACCTCGCGATCGCTGTGGGCGAGCTGACCGACCTCAACGGCGACGGCATCGCCGAGCGGATCGCGCCCCGGCCGGAAAGCGAAGGCCCGGGCTTCGTCATCATCGATGGAGCTACAGGCGCGATCGCATCGCGTTTCGAGATCGCCGGCAGCGGCCAGAACCTGCTCGATGTCGAAGTGCTCGACGCCGGGACGTTCCGCATCACGACCGGCCTCGAGCGCAGCCTCATCGGATACACAACCGTCCCACGCAGCGGCATCTTCGAAGACGTAGAGCCCGGCAACATCACGATCACCGATATCTCGATCTCGTCGATCGATGTCGAAACCAGCGCTGCCGAAGTGCTCGATCTCGCAACGCGTGGCGAACTGTCGATCCAGGCTGTCCGCAACTTCGACGGCTCGGTGACGATCTGGCAGCGATCCACGCTCGGCGAAGCGTGGAGGAAGCTCGACTCCGCTGTCATCGACAACGACCTGCAAGAACTGACCTCGGTCGACGCCGGCTTCGCACCCGACACGGGCAACATTCGCATCTACGGCGTCGGCCCGGGCCAGGTCACGTTCGCCGAACTCGAGTCCGACGGTACGTGGTATGTCGTCGGCCTCGCGGGCCTCGCCGGCCAGCCGACCATCGGCCGTCCAACCTCGCCCGAGCCGCCCGCGCTATTGCCGTTCGATGATTTCGCTCACACAACCGATGCTTCGGGGCGCGAGTACATCTTCGTCGATCAGTTTGTGTTCACGAGCGAAGACGGCCGAAACTGGCAAGCGACGAACCTGATCGAGGCGCTGCCGGATATCAACCCGTTCGTGTTCACCGCCTCGGAAGATCCCGGCCCGAACAGCGTCACCGCTGCTGCGTTTGCAACGCCGTGGAACACCGTCCACGCGATCTACCACGACAGCATCGCGAACATCTACGCGGTATGGATCGACGCAAGCGATGCAAATGCCACATGGCGCGTCACGCACCTCAACCGAGCCCTATCGGCCAACGGCGGATATCAATCATTCGCCGACACCCTTTCACGGAGCACCGATATCGGCGTTGCCGTGACCGCATGGAACGGCCTGCACATCTTCTGGGGCAACGGCAACGCGCTGTGGTGGGTGCCCGACAACCGCGACGGCACGTGGAATCTTGAACGTGCACTGTTCAGCGGAGACGACGCGGTCGCGATTTCACTGCCGTGGGGCGGCATGAGCCTCATCAGTCGCGACGATCCGACCGCTTCGAGCGCACTCGTCACCACCTGGTGGGCCCCCGGCAAGACCGGCTGGACAACCGAACAGCTCGGTGACGACATCGGCCTGCCGGCCCTCAGCTCATCCCCCAAGATCAGCCATGCCCAAAGCGGCAGCATGACGATCACCGCGACCGACACCGGCAGCCGCCTCATCGTCGCTGACTGGACACCCGCCACCAACACTTGGACGTGGGATTACATCACTTCCGAATAGTCAGCGACGCCGCCGCGGCTTACGGACGATGAACAGGTAGTTGAACCCACGCAGCATGAAGCCCTCGCGTGCGGCCGAGTCGTGCCATTTGCCACGCTTGAGCTTCTCGTTGCGTCGCACCACGGCCACAACGTCCACAGCCTCGAATCCGGTCCGCAGCATGATGTCGAGCAGGCGGAAGCCGATGGGCATGAACTCGCCAAGTGCGCGCCCGGTGCGTCGGTCATCGCCGGTCTTACGCCACGAGTCGCTGACATACAGCCCCGCGAATCGACCCGGCTTCAGCACGCGGTGCATCTCGCCGATCGCGCGGCCCATCGCGTCGTAATACTCGTGCCCGCCATCCGGCCCGCCCGCATCGAGCTGGCCGATGCACGCCGGGTCGTTCGAATACTCCACGTGCGTCGAGTACGGCGGGTCGACGAACACAAACGCAGCGCTCGCATCATCGAGCGGCAGCGTGCGCGCATCGGCACGGCGGATATCCCGGCGAGACGGCGCGATGTCGAAACCGATGCCATCGCGATCAAGGTCGCGGCAGACGTCGAGCGTTGTGCCGCTGCCGCACATCGGATCGACCACCACCTCGCCCGGCTCGGTGTATCTGGTCAGCAACTGCCAGATCACCCAGCTCGGCGTGGCTCCGGTGTAGTTGGGATCGCCCTGCAGCTTGCCATCGCGCCCCGTGTAGTGCTGACTCGGATAGCTCCAGAGCGTCGTCGTCGCCGGCTCGAGCGTCGGCTTACGGAACGTCGTCCCACGCGGCGTGCGCGGCTGAACCTTCGGCCCGTTGCGAGGCCCGCGGGGCTCATCCTTGCGAGGGTCGCCCACATCACGACGGTCACGACGGTCGCGCCGGCTCACGACATACCCATCGCGGTGCTCAGTTCTTGCAACAACCGCGGCAGCACCTCTGCCACGTCGCCCGCGACGCGAGCACCCGACGCGCGCGCATGGCCCCCGCCGCCGAGCGTGCCCGCCACCTGATTCACGTCCACCGCCCGTGGCCCCTCCTTGCTCCGCATGCTGATCTTCGTCAGCACCGAGCCGTCCTTCGCACGGATCTCCGTCAGCACCGCCGACACTCGCACAGCATCGACCGTCATCGGTTGATCGACGAAGCCGCCCGAGTCGCCCGGCGATGCACCGGTGTCCTCGAAGTCCTGCTCCGTCAGCGATTGAATCGCGACCGCACCCTCCGCGTGGAAGGTGAGCGACGACAGGCTTCGGCCCATGAGCGCCAGACGCGCGGGGCGATCCCGCTGCTCGGTGAGCTGGAACAGCCGCGAATGATCGACGCCGGCCTGCAGCAAATCGGCAGCGTCCCGCAGCACCCGCGGCGACACGTTTGAGTGCTTGAACCAGCCCGTATCCGTCGCGGTCCCGAGGTAGCACGCCTCAGCGATGTCCTGCGGCAGTTCGGTCTTTGCACAATCCAGCAGGCACGCCGCGAGATCGGCAGCCAACTGGCACGCCGCCGCGGCCGAGGTATCGATCAGCCGCATATCCGCAGCATCGCCGTCGCCGCGGAGATGGTGATCGATAAGCGCAGCCTTCGAGCTCTTGCCCTCGAGCCAAGGCCGGACGGCCTCCAGCTGATTCCACGAGCCGGTGTCGAGCACGAGTGCAGCATCGGCTGACGGCAGGCCGTCGTGCTCCACTAGCTTGAACGGCGTGCCACCCGCGAGGTCGGGCAGCCATCGCGGCACCGGCTCCGAATACCAGGGCATCGCATCGACACCGACGCGATGGAGCGCGCGCACCGCAGCCATCGTCGAGCCGACCGCGTCGCCGTCCGGCTTGCCGTGCGTGAGCACCGCGACCGACTTCTGCTCCTTGAGCCACGCTGCGATCGTCGCGGCATCGGCATTGGCTTCCCACGCAGCGGTGGTTGTCATTGGGCTATCTCCAGTGGGCTGAGCCGCGACTCCACGACGCGGCGGGCACGCTCGACATCTCGCTCGAGCTGCGCGCGCAGAGCATCGAGACCCGGGAACCTGACCTGATCTCGAAGCCAACCGACAAGCCTGAGCTCGACATGCCAGCCGTACTCGGGCAGGCCATCGATGGCAGCCGGCTCATCGTCTCGCGTCTTGGCTGCGATGAGGTGCGATTCGACTGTTCGGCTTGTGCCTTCGACCGTCGGGCGCGCGCCGACGTTGACGGCAGCCGGCCACCAGCGATCGCCGACGATGGCGAGCGCCGCGTAAACGCCGTCGCCGGGCAGCATCGTGCCGGCAGCCACGTTCGCGGTCGGAAAGCCGATGGTCCGGCCACGCCGCTCGCCGCGCTGCACCTCGCCCGACAACCTGTACGGCCGGCCGAGCACCGCCCACGCATCCGCGACTCTGCCGTGCGACAGCAGTCGGCGGATGACCGTGCTCGATGCGCGCACCACGGTCTGATCGCTGAGCGCTGCCTCGATCGGCCGTTCGACCGCGATGTCGAAGCCGAACTCGCGCCCCAGATCCGTCAGCACGCTCACATTGCCGTCGCGGCCCCGGCCGAAGTGGAAGTCCGGCCCCTCGACAAATAGCCCGGGCGACCAACGCCGAACGACCGTCGCGATGAAATCGCGGGCTGGCAGATCGAGCAGGCCGGACGCGGGATCGAGCCGCTCGACCTCATCGGCCCCGGCCTCACGCAGCAGGCTGGCTCGCTGGTCGAAGGTCGTCAGCCGCGGCGGCTCGCTGCCGGGCCGAAGCACAGCCGCGGGGTGCGGATCGAAGGCCATCGCGACCACTCGGCCGGCATCCCCGGCAAACGTGCGCGCGCGGCGGACCAAGGCTGCGTGCCCGGCGTGCACGCCGTCGAAGTTGCCGATGGTGATCGCGGTCGGTGGGTTCACGTGGGGTTAGCTCGTCTCATAAAGGCCCATACCGAATATGCATCGAGCCTAGCCGTGTGCGCTCAACCGGGTCGAGCAGGTCGGGCCGCTCGACTGCGGGGCTCGGATACGGGACAATCATTCCACGCATCGATTTGTTTGGAGCCGCCATGGCGATCTTTAGTCGCAAAAAGCCGAAGCCAACAAGCCACGCCCCCACAACAAACGGCAACGCCAATGGCATGACCAACGGCGTTGCCCACGCTTCCGCTCACGACCAGCGCGTGCTCGCGCTGGGTACGGAGCTGCTAGATCGCGCGCGCAACGCGCAGGCCGGCCTGCGGAGCGCGCGCGTCTACCAGGACAAGCTGATGGACTGGTCGATGAAGGACCAGCGATTCAAGACGGAACTATTCCGCTTCGTGGATACGTTCCCGGTGCTGCGCACGCCGGAGGCGGTCCACGAGCATCTGTCGGACTATCTGACGCAGGAAGGCGTCACGCTGCCGCCCGGACTCGGGCTCGGCTTGAAGGCCGGCGGGCTCGGCGTCTTCAAGGGCGCGATGACCGGAACGATCTCCAGCCAGATCAAGTCGATGGCTGGCAACTTCATCGCGGGCACCGACGCTGCCGATGCGCTGCCGAAACTCAAGAAGCTGTGGGATCGCGGCATCGCGTTCAGCGTCGACCTGCTCGGCGAAGCATGCGTCGCGGATAGCGAAGCCGACGCGTATCGCGACAAGTACCTCGACCTTGTGACGAATCTGCCGGAGACGGTCTCGGGTTGGGCTGCAAACGAACGGCTCGAGCACGATCACCTCGGCCCGCTTGCGCGCACGAACGTGTCGGTCAAGCTCAGCTCGCTGTCAGCCAAAGCCGACCCGATCGATAGCGACGGCGCCATCCGCGATGTGATGACTCGGCTCGGGCCGGTGCTCGATGCGGCGCGCGAGCGCGGCGTGTTCATCAACTTCGACATGGAAGACCACGATCTCAAGGAGCTCACGCTCGCAGCGTTTTTCCACGCCTGCGAGACGCACGAGTTTGAGGCTGGTCTCGCGATGCAGGCGTACCTGCGCTCGGGTGTCGATGACGCCAAGCGAGTGTGCGAGTGGGCCAAGCGCACCGGCAAGGTCGTGACCGTCCGGCTGGTGAAGGGTGCGTACTGGGACTTCGAGACGATTCATGCCGAGCTCATGGGCTGGCCATGCCCGGTGTGGAGCCGAAAGTGGGAAACCGACCGCTGCTTCGAGCAGATGGTGGATGTGTTCCTCGACAACTGTCCGCGGGCGCCGGGCGAGCCGGGCGTGAAGCTCGCGCTGGGGTCACACAATGCCCGGTCGATTGCGCACACGCTGGCGGGGATGGAGAGCCGCGGGCTGTCGCGGGACTCGATCGAGCTGCAGATGTTGCACGACATGGCCGACCAGCTCAAGGATGCTGCGGAGGAGATGGGCCTGCGGGTGCGCGAGTATGTGCCGGTCGGCGAGATGATTCCCGGCATGGCGTATCTCGTGCGGCGGCTGCTTGAGAACACGAGTAACGAGAGCTGGCTGCGCGCAGGCTTCGTTGATGAGGCCGACGTCTCGGTGCTGTTGGCCGAGCCGGGGCCGGGCGGTCCGAAGTCGCGGCCCGAGCCCGAACCGGGCGACCCGGGGCACCCGACCGAACCGATGCCGAGCTTCCACGAGTTGCAGGGCGATGATCGGCAGTTGCACGAGATCGGCCCGGAACGGCACGGGCTGAGCCCGGCGGTGCCGGGCGTCGGCGACGGCCGGCCGTTCTTCTCAGAGCCGTTCCGCGACTTCAGCGAAGCATCACAGCGGCGGGCGTTTGCGCAGCAGCTCGAATCGACTGCAATAAAGCCGCTTGCTCACCTGACCCACAACAAATATGGTGAACTGCTTGCCACGAGTCAGCGAGCACACGGGGACGTTACATGGGCTCACGAAGCTTCGCTCCGGTGGACACAGGTTGCTCCGGAGCGTCGAGCTCAACTGCTCGTTGATGTAGCAGCGGATATGCGCGCTCAGCGCGATGCTCTTGCGGGCGCGATGGTGCGAGAAGCTGGCAAGCCGTGGCGTGAAGCCGATGCCGACGTGTGCGAAGCCATCGACTTCTGCGAGTATTACGCGAGGCTCGCACCGCAGTTGTTTGAGCGTGCAAGGCTCGGACGATTTATTGGTGAACTCGATGAAGTGTGGTACCAGCCTCGTGGCGTGGCTGCTGTCATTAGCCCGTGGAACTTCCCGCTTGCTATCGCTACGGGCATGACAGCGGCTGCGGTGGTGACGGGCAACAGCGTCGTTGTCAAGCCTGCTGAACAAACGCCGTCGATCGCAAAAACGATGGTCGAGCTGTTCCAGACGCGTCTCAGCGCGATGCGCAGTGGCCCAGAAGACAACGATCTCGTTCACGTGGTCGAGCTGTCACCTGGTGACGGCGAGACCATCGGAGCTGCGCTAGTGCGTGATCCGCGGGTGTCGGTCATCGCGTTCACGGGGTCGAAGGCGGTCGGGCTCGACATCATCCGAGCTGCAAGCGAGGTGGACGAGGACGCCGGGCAGGGCAGCGTGAAGAAAGTGATCGCCGAGATGGGCGGCAAGAACGCCATCATCATCGATACGTCGGCCGACCTCGACGAGGCGGTGCTGGGTGTGCGGTACTCGGCGTTCGGCTTCAGTGGGCAGAAGTGCTCGGCGTGCTCACGTTGCATCGTTGTTGATCCGGAAGGCGAGGATGGGCCGGCGATGCGTGCATTTCTGACGCGACTCGTCGAGTCGACCAAGTCGCTCGTGCTCGGTGATCCGATGGAGCCGGGAACGGACGTTGGGCCGGTGATCGATGACGAAGCGGCTGCGAACATCCGGGCGGCGATCGAGCAGGCGACGGTCGAGGTCGGCCAACCCATGCTGCGCATGGACGACGTCACGCTGGCGGCTGAGTCCCCCACGATTCCGAAACAGGTGATCGGGCCGACGATCTTCGCGGGCGTGAAGCCGACGCACCAACTCGCGCGGAAGGAAGTCTTCGGGCCGGTGCTCGCGGTGATGCATGCAGCGAGCTTTGAGGAGGCGCTGCGGATCGCGAACGATCATCCGTACAAGCTGACGGGCGGCGTGTTTACCCGCAAGCCGACGCACATTGAGCGCGCCAAGCGCGAGTTCCGCGTGGGCAACTTGTACATCAACCGAGGTTGCACGGGTGCGCTGGTTGGGCGCCATCCGTTCGGCGGGTTTGGGATGTCGGGCGTGGGCTCGAAGGCTGGCGGCAGCGACTATCTGTTGCAGTTTGTCGAGCCGAGGGCGTGCGCTGAGAACACGATGCGGCGAGGGTTTGCCCCGGAGTTGTGACTTGCTGATTGCGCGTGATGTGTAGTCTGCGAACATGCGCACAGATCACGTGATGACAGCGACAACGACGGCGATGCTGCTTGGCTTGCTCGCGGTTCTTGTGGGTTGCAGCAGCCCTTCGCGGACCGACCTGGCGAGGCTGTATTCGAGGCAGGCTTCGGAGGGTGCGAACGATCGCAATCCGGTGCTGGTGATTCCGGGGATCCTCGGCTCGCGGCTGCGGGATACCGAGACGGACAAACTGGCATGGGGAGCGTTTGCGGGCGAGTATGCCGACCCGCGGACGACCGACGGCATGCGCACGATTTCGCTACCGATGGCGATCGGCACGCCGCTGGATGAGTTGACGGACTCGGTAGCTGCGGATGGTGCGCTCGACACGGTCGAGGCGAACGTGCTGTTTCTGCCGATTCAGGTTTCGGCGTATCGGGAGATCTTGCTGACGCTCGGCGTGGGTGGTTATCGCGACCGGCAGTTGGGTGAGGCCGGGGCTGTTGACTACGGCACCGATCACTACACATG
>JBCCQU010000015.1:0-13785 GCA_039208875.1 Planctomycetota bacterium | reverse complement strand
CGATCATCGGGTATTCGCTGAACGACACGATTATCGTGATGGACCGCATTCGTGAGAACCGCGGCCGGTTGCCGTATGCGACCGACAAGGTCGTGAACCTTTCGATCAATCAGACGATCAGCCGAACGGTCATCACGTCGGGCACAACACTTCTCGCGTTGATGATCTTGTACACATCGGGCGGCGAGGGTGTGCGTGGCTTTGCGTACGCGATGCTGATCGGCGTGGGTATCGGGACGTATTCATCGATCGCTGTCGCTGCTCCGCTGGTGTGGTCGTCGAAGCGTGGCGGGAAGAGCATCGCTGCGGAGATCGCCGAGCCGCGGGATGATGCGTCGGCGTGATGCTTGGCTGAGGTCGCGGCGTCGCGGCGGAGGATCGGCTTGCGAGAAGGACCGACCAGGCTTGCGTTGGCGCTCGGGGTCTTTGTGCTGCTCTGGGTCGCGGTGTATTGGTCTTGGCCGGTGCGGTCGGCTGCGATTTCTTTCGGCGACGCGCCCGCAGCGATAGAAGATGAACCCAACGCAGACGACGTCGAAGCGGCGGCGGTCGAGGCTGATGACTCAGTTGACGAGGTCATCGATGAGGCATCGCCGGCGTTCGTTGACCAGTCGGAGCCGACGTTCGTTGATCCGTTAAATGAAGACCGCGGCGCGCCCGGTGAGCGTTGGTATGTGGTGCGAGCCAACGACAATTTCGAGGTGATCGCGAGGCGCGAGCTCGGGTCGGCGACGGCGTGGCGTGCGATCGCGCGTGCTAATCCGTTTACGGATCCGGAGCGACTGCAGCCGGGCGATCGGATTCGGTTGCCGGCCCTGTCAAATGAGGCTGACGAGAGTGGCGCTGCGGGTGACGAAGCTATCGCCTCGCTTGATGTGGAGTACGTGGTTTCGCGTGGCGACACGTTGAGCGGTATCGCACAGTCGTTTTACGGCACGAGTTCGCCGACGGTGATCGATGCGATCTTTCAGCACAACCGCGATGTGCTTCGTTCGCCGAACGCGCTGCGTTTAGGGCAGACGCTGAAGCTGCCGCCGCGGGATTCGCTGCTCGGGCGTGATGGACGTGATGGAGGAGATTCGTGAGCGGCAAGTGCTTCATCGTGACCGGCGGGGCTGGGTTCATCGGATCGAATGTGTGCGCATCCCTCACCGAGCGGTATCCATCGTCGCGCGTTGTTGTAATCGATGATTTTCGCTCGGGAGCTGTCGCAAACCTCATCGCGGCGTACGAGCGGCGGCGGGTGGGGGCGTTCACGGGCGAGGTGCTGCCGGGCGGCTCGCACGAGCACGACTGGTCGAAGCTGATCGGGCGGTATAGGCCGGACGTCGTTTTCCACCTCGGAGCGATCACCGATACGACGGTGCTCGATGAGTCGGAGATGTTGCGGGTAAATGTGGGCGGCTTCGGCGAGCTGCTGCGGTCGAGCATGTCGGCCGGTGCGAGGGTCGTCTACGCGTCGAGTGCGGCGACGTATGGGTCGCCGGATGCTGGTGACCAGCGTCGGCCGTTCACTGAAGATCTCGCAGGCCGCCCGAACAATGTGTACGGCTTCAGCAAGTGGCTGATGGAAGCAGAGCACTCGCGAGTCAGCGACGAAATCGGCGCGGATGCGCCGATCGTTGGGCTGCGGTATTTCAACGTGTTCGGTCCGGGCGAGAGCACGAAGGGCAAGATGGCATCGATGGCTCGGCAGCTCGCGTTGCAGTTGCTTGGCGGGAATAGGCCACGGTTGTTTACGCCGGGCGATCAGGCCCGTGATCAGGTGCACGTCGATGATGTCGTCGGTTGCACGCTGGCAGCGGGGGGGATCGGCGGAGCGGCTGTGCCGACGCCGGGTGTTTACAACTGCGGCTCGGGCGCGGCCACGAGTTTCAACGCGGTCGCGGATGCGGTTCGCGAGGGGCTTGGCATGACGGGTGCCGAGCATCAGACGGAATTCTTTGAGATGCCCGAGACGATCGCGAAGTTTTATCAGGCGTTCACGCAGGCGGATCTGAGTCGGACGACGGCTGCGCTCGGGTGGGCGCCGGCGATCGAACCGGCGGAAGGCGTGCGCAGCTATGCGGCGTTGCTCGGCGAATCTTGGCGTGAGCGGGGCGAGATCGGAGCTGGGCTATGAGCGTGAAGCGGGTGCTGGTGACTGGCGGGGCTGGGTTTCTCGGTTCGCATTTGTGCGATCGGCTCGTCGATGCCGGGCACGATGTGATTTGCCTCGACAACTTCTTTACGAGCCAGAAGTCGAACGTGGCACACTTGCTCGACAAGCCCAACTTCGAGCTGATTCGTCACGACATCACGCATCCGTTGTGGCTCGAGGTCGACGAGATTTATAACCTCGCGTGCCCGGCTGCACCGGGCCATTACCAGTACAACCCGATCAAGACGATGAAGACGTCGGTTCTTGGTGCGATCAATGTGCTGGGCATGGCCAAGCGTTGCCGGGCGAAGGTGCTGCAGGCATCAACGAGTGAGGTGTACGGCGATCCGGATGTGCACCCGCAGCCGGAGTCGTACCGCGGCAACGTAAATCCGATCGGGCCGCGCGCGTGCTACGACGAGGGCAAGCGTGCAGCCGAGACTCTGTTCTTCGACTATCACCGGTCGAACGGTGTGAACATCCGCGTGGTGCGGATCTTCAACACCTACGGGCCTCGGATGCATCCGTACGACGGGCGAGTGGTCAGCAACTTCATTCGGCAGGCGCTGACCGGCGAGGACATCACGCTGTTTGGCGATGGCAGCCAGACGCGGAGCTTCTGTTACGTCACGGATTTGATCGACGCGATCTGCGGCTTGATGGACGGGCCGGATGACTTCGTTGGGCCGATGAACGCGGGCAATCAGGACGAGTTCACGATCCGTGAGTTGGCTGAGCTTGTCGTGGAGCTGACGGGGGCGAAGAGCAGCATCGTGATGAAGCCGTTGCCGGCGGATGATCCGACGCAGCGGCGGCCGGACATAACGCTGGCGAGGTCGAAGTTTGGCTGGGAGCCGAGCTTGGCGTTGCGTGATGGGCTGTTGAAGACGATCGAGTATTTCAAGAGCGTGGAGCTGAGCGACTTCCGGGCGCCGACGCCGAATTACTAGCCGCAATGGGATCGGCGAGGGTAAGCTCGTGCCATGGCAGACAGGCTTTCCGTCGTCGTCATCTGTGATGGCTCGCTCGCGTCGCTTGTTGCGCTTGCGCTCGAGCACGAGGCGTTATCGAGCGAATCTGCAGCCACGCAAGGCTCGGCTGGCGGCGTCGGTGTGTGGCCCGCGACAGTGCGGCAAGGGGAACTGGCTGCATCGCGTGCTGCGGCGGATCGGCAATGCGAGCGTTTCGGTGCGGGGCTGGTTGCGGACTGGCCGCCGGCGGTTGGGGATGGCGAGGACGTAACAGCGGGTCGTTTGGCGACGGCGGATGTGCTGGCAGCGGCGTACTGGGCGGCGGAGTCTTCGGTGGCTCGGCTCGTTTGGCCGGTGCAAGTAGTGCATGCGGAGGAAGACAGCCGCCTCGATCTCGCGTCGGCCGCGTCGGATCGGGCGTTGCTTTGCTCGCGATTGTTGTCGCTCGATGTGGATCGTCCACCGGCGATCGAGCTGCCGTTTGTGGATATGACGGACGCTCAGGTCGGCGAGCTCGCGTTTGACCTTGGTGTGCCGACGGCGTGTTGTCGGTGGGCAGATGCAAGCGACGGATTGCTCGCTGCTGAGCGCACGCGTTGGTCGGCGGTGCTTGATTCGCTTGGCGTCGCGGGCATTAACAAGGGCTGAGGCTGACACGCTTAGCGTCGGCGTCGTGAAGACACGCCGGCGACGGCAAGGGCCAGCGCGGCAACGGTGCCGGGTGCGGGGACGACGTTGGCTGGCGGCTCGTCGGGGTTGCCGGGGTCGTCCGAGCTGTCGAACTCTTCGGGTGCGAATTCTTCGATCTCTTCATCGAATGGGAAGAGCGGGGGGAGGCCGGTGCCGCCACCGCCTCCGCCGCTGCTACCGCCGCCGGAGAAGCTGGGCCTGCCGATCGTGCCTTGGAGGATTGGCACGCCGCCGGTCATGCGGTCCACATTGTCGGTCTCGGCGGGGGTATCGATCGAGATGGAGATGTCGTCGACGATCTCGACGACTGCGCCGGGATCGCTGCCGAGCATGCGGGTCGCGAAGATGATCGAGTCGCCGCGATTGACCTTCACGGAGGCGATATCGACGGGGACGATGGTGGGCGAGGTGGCAACGGAGCCGAGGTCGGTTGCGGGGACCGCGATGGTGCTGAGCTTGCGGACGGAGCCGTCGGCGGCTCGCTTGGCGACGACGAGCTCGACGCTGCCGAGGCTGCCGGATTGGGCGTTGACGGGGCGCTGGATGCGGACCTTTCCGGAGACATCGACAACGGAGCCGTCGCCTGCTGGGTTGGCCCATTCGGTGACGGGAGCGGGGCCGCCGGCGGTGATTTGCTGACGGTCGCGGGAGATGCGGACGCCTTCTGCGGTGATGGCGTCGGTGCGGCTGGTGAGGTTGTTGCCGCCCTCGGCGAACCACGAGCGACCGGCGCTCGGATCGACGAAGCTGTAGGACCAGGTATCGGCTTGCGAGACTTCAGCAGCAGGATCGCTACCCTGCCAATCGACGAAGCGGTTCCAGACGCCGCCCGTGAGAAACTGAGCGTTGCTGATTGCTGTGAATGACGCGATGGTGCAAGCTGCGAGCGTGATGTTCTTCGAGGATTGCATGGCTGACTCCGGGCCCCGCGATGTCTCGGGGCAAGGCAACCGTGCAAATCACGCTGCTTGGTGCCAACGAGTTTGAAGAGTTGCAGTCGGCTGAGTCTGATAACCCGACCGGATCTGCCGGCTCGCCAGAGGAATCGATACAGATGTCTCGCACGACAACGCCCGCTGCTGTTCATCGCTGGTCGCGCACGCTGATCCCGACGCTGCGGGAGGCTCCGGCGGATGCGACGCTGCCGAGTCATATCTTGCTGACGCGGGCGGGTTTCATCCGTCAGCTCGCAGCGGGGGTGTACGACTACCTGCCGCTCGCGCATCGCACGCTGACGAAGCTGAGTCAGATCGTGCGTGAAGAGCTGGACAAGGCGGGATCGATCGAGATGCTGATGCCTGCGATGCAGCCGATGGAGCTGTTTCATCAGACGGGCCGGGCCGAGGCGTACGGCGATGATTTGTTTCGCCTGCAGGATCGGCATGATCGGCAGATGGCGTTGGGCCCGACACACGAAGAAGTGATCACGGAGCTGCTGAAGCCGTACCTCACGAGTTACAAGCTGTTGCCGTTGAATCTGTTTCAGATTCAGAGCAAGTTCCGCGATGAGCCGCGGCCGCGAGCGGGGCTGTTGCGCGGCCGCGAGTTTCTGATGAAGGATGCGTACTCGTTTCACCTGGCTGTCGATGGCCCGGGAGGATTGAACGAGACGTACGACGAGATGCACGCGGCATACAGCCGGATCTTCGAGCGGTGCGGACTGGACTTCTCAGCAGTCGAGGCCGAGGCGGGACCGATCGGCGGCTCGGCAAGCCACGAGTTCATGGTGAACTG
The DNA here is from genome assembly GCA_039208875.1 of Planctomycetota bacterium. GTDB lineage: Bacteria > Planctomycetota > Phycisphaerae > Phycisphaerales > UBA1924 > JBCCQU01. The sequence continues at coordinate 8,250 of JBCCQU010000015.1, read as the reverse complement.
CGATAGCGGTGAGGACACGATTCTGTTCTGTGCGGAATCGGGCTACGCGGCAAACGTTGAGAAGTGCGAGATTGGGGAGCGCGCACACGACTTCGGTGGTGCGCCGACGGGTGAGCTTGATGTCGTTGCGACGCCGAATTGCCCGGGCATTGATGATGTGTGCGCGTTCTTCAAGAAAGAGCTGAAGACGAAGCTCAAGCCGGCGAACATGCTGAAGTCGCTCGTGTTCCGTGCGACTCGCGACGGCGGCGACGCGAACGATGCGGGCGAGAGTTGGTACGTCCTCGCGGTAGTGCGCGGCGACCACGAGATCAATGAGGGCAAGTTGCGCGATGTCGTTTCGGCTGAACTTGGCGGGGCGGTGACGCTCACGCTCGCGCCGCAGGTCGAGGCGAAGGCCGACGGCTGGGCGATCGGCTTCGTTGGGCCGCACGCGTTTGAGGGGCGCGACGACACGTATCTCGTTGTTGATCCCGATGCGGCACAGCCACGTTTCTGGGTGACGGGGTCGAACGAGACTGACTCACACGTGCGGCACTTTCACTGGCCGCGTGAGGTGCCGTCGTCGGCAGGGGGGCACGATCGGCTGCGTGTCGCCGACATTCGCAATGCCGAGGCCGGAGATCCGAGTCCTCGGGCAGCCGGTGCAAAGCTTGAGTCGCGGCGGGGCATCGAGGTCGGGCACATCTTCAAGCTGGGTACGAAGTATTCGGAAGCGATGGGTCTGCTCGCGATGGACGAGAACCAATCGCGGCAGCCGATCATCATGGGGTGCTACGGCATCGGTGTATCGCGTGTGATGGCGGCTTGCGTCGAGATGAGCCACGATGATTCGGGCATCATTTGGCCTGCGAATCTCGCCCCATATCAGGTGTGCGTGACGGTGATGAAGTCCAAGGACGACGCACAGATGTCGCAGGCGCAACGCGTCGCCGATTCGCTTGCTGTGGAGGGCATCGACGTGCTTGTCGATGATCGCGACGAACGGCCCGGCGTGAAGTTCAAGGACGCCGACCTGGTTGGATTCCCGCTACGGATCACGATCGCTGACAAAGCGATGGCCGGCGGCAACGTCGAGTACAAGTTACGGACGAGCGATGGCGAGGGTGAGCTCGTTCAGGAGTCCGCTGTTGTCGGAATGGCTCTAGCTGACCTCAGCGGCTAGTGCTGGCATTTGGTGGCCGCACTCAGGGCACAGTGATTGTTCTGGTAGTAGCTGGTAGCCGCAACTCGTGCACCTGCCGCGCTTCGTTCGTCGGAGCTTTCGCATCGCGCGTGCAAGGAAGTAAATGCCGATCGCGGGCAGGGCGATGACAGATGTGTTCACGACGTTCCCCAGCGGGAGGAACGCTGCGGGTATCATTGCATCCGTCCCGATCGCGAGTTGGGCCGGATCGCGATTTGACTGCCACGCAGCGGGCACCTTTGCGGGAGCGATCAACACGCTGCCGTACTCCCGCGGAGCGTCGGGTGTTGGCTCGTATGCATAACCCGCCCAAGACCGCATGGGCCAGCCGCCAGCGACAATGACCACATCGCAGCCCGAGTCGATCTCGGGCGGGCCGCCCGTCGCGAGATCAGCAAAGTCAAAAGGCGCGGGCAGTGTCGACAGCGGTGCGACACCAAGGTTCGCGGTGCCCCCGGATACTTCGTCGACCTCTCCGATAAGGTCGTTGAGCGAATCGGCGTAGCTCTGCGCTTCAGGCTCGGTGGCGAAGTCGACTCGGAACAACAGCCGCGTGGTGCGCAGCGGCGCTTCGTCGGCGTACATCGTGAAAGAGGTCGTGCCCTCAGCGATACAGACAAAGTCGGTTTGCGGATCAAACACGAGGCTGGTCGGAAGTGCTGGTAGTTGCTTGCGGGGGTTGAGCGTCGCGTACATCGCGATGAAGGACTGGGCGATGAAAGCGGCAAGTGTGATGATGATGGGGATGAGCGCACGCCGCGTCATGGGGCCGGGTTCGGTGGCAGATCGCAGCCGGTTTCGGAGCCGGAAAGAGTCTTGCTTTACATAACATGGATTATCAGACGTTGTGCCCAGGAGATCACGCAGCAGGGGGGCTGGCGGATTTTTCCGTTACAGCACGCTCAGCAACGGCCGGAACCTGGCCCGGGGCTGGCATCACGACCTTGCTGGTCTGGTTCTGGTCCACGAATCGTGATGCGAGCCAGACGGCTCCGCACTCGCGGCAAGTGGCTGTGTCGTTGGGCCGCGGCTCGGCCGGGAGCGAATCCGGCGGCATGGGCTGCCCGCACGCCGGGCACCGATCGAGGTCGGCAGCGATGGACTGTGCGCGGCGGATGTACGACGTGACCGACCAGTGCCAGCCCTTGGCGGAAACGATGACGAAACCGAGGAAGCTGGCAATGACAGGTGAGTGGACGGCGAGGCCGATGATCGCGATGCCGTACTTGACGGCGAAGGCCGCGGCCGTGATCGGCACCGCGAGGGTGATGCTGGGGATGATGACCTGCAGCGCAACGATCGGCTTGAGCCATGCGTGGCGCAGTTGTTCGTACTCCTCGGCTCCCATGTCGGCCGGTCGGCGGAATGCCATCCGGGCGATCTGGATCACGCCTCGGCGGTTGTCGGCATCGTCTTGTGCGACCAGTCGGATCACGTTGTTATTGCAGGCCGGCCGGTGCGGATGTTCAAGGGTCTAGACTCCCAGATGTCATCGATTCCCGTCGTATCGGGCCCTGATGTTGATCTGGCGTACGCGGCTGCGCAGCGGGTTGTGGAGACGCATCGCCGGGTGTCGGCGTTCCTGCGGGTTGGGCAGACGCTGGGCCAGGTCGATCGCTTCATCGCCGAGCAGCTCGCTGATCAGAACTGCAAATCGTGCTTCATCGGATACCGGCCGGGCGGCGTGCCGCCGTTCCCTTCGCACGCCTGCCTGAGCGTGAATGAGTGCATTGTGCACGGCACCGCGATCTACCTTGATCGGCCGCTGCAGGAAGGCGATCTGCTCAAGATCGACATCGGCGTGAAGTTCCGAGGCTGGATCGGTGATGCGGCGTGGACGTATTCGTTCGGTGAGCCCGCGGATGATGTTCGGCGGCTCATGGAGGCTGGCAAGGACTCGCTGCGTCGCGGCATTGAGAAGTTGCGGCCGGAGAACACCTACCTCGCGTGGGCTGAGGAAGTGCAGTCGTGTGTCGAGCGCGAGCATGGCTTCCACCTCGTTCGTGGGCTGGGTGGCCACGGGTACGGCCGTTCGCTGCACGCCCCCCCTTTCGTGTCAAATGTTGTGCCGAGCCGGCCGGGTGAATGGCCCGATGCCAAGCGCAAGTGCGCGCCCGGGACCTTGGTCGCTGTTGAGCCGATGCTCGCGATCGGCACCGGACGCACACGGCACGCGCCGCGAGACTGGCCGATCTTCACCGGTGATGGTTCGATGGCGGTGCACTACGAGCACGACGTGCTGATCACCGACGCCGAGCCGCGGGTGTTGAGCGAGGGCATGGACGATCTGCCGGACGTTGTTGGATGAGGATGGCGCGATGAGTCGAATCAATGACATCTTCAGTGATGCAAAGTCGCAGGGCCGGAAGCTCTTGATGCCGTTCTTCGTCGGCGGGCATCCGGTTGGTGCAAGCACCGGTGCTTTGTTGGACGCTATCGAGCGAGGCGGCGGCGCGATCGCTGAGATCGGTATTCCGTTCAGCGATCCGATCGCGGACGGGCCAGTGATTGCGTCTGCGATGCACGCGGCGCTGACTGCGGGCGTGACGCCCGAGCAAGTCTTCGGCGAGATTGCCGAGGCAAGGTCAGAGCTTTCCATCGGTGTCGTCGCGATGTGCAGCGTTTCGATCGCGTCTCGCATGGGCGGGCCGGCAGCCTTTGCCAAGCGAGCTGCGGAGTCAGGGATCGATGGCCTGATATTGCCGGATGCTCCGCTCGAGGAAGCCGCGGAGTTCACGCAGGCCGCATCCGAAGCGGGACTGACAGCAACGCTGCTCGTGAGTCCGTCGACGCCACCGGATCGGGCAGCTGCCATCGCCGAAGCGTGCAGCGGCTTTGTGTACTTGCTCGCGCGTGCCGGCGTGACCGGTGAAAGCGATGCTGCACCGGATATCGCTGGGAGTGTCGCACCGCTGAAGAACGCTACCCCCCTACCGATCGCTGTCGGATTCGGCATCGGCTCGGCAGAACAGGTACGGACGGTCGTGAAGCACGCAGACGCCGCGATCGTCGGCAGCGCTCTGGTGAGGCGCCTGTCGACTGCTGACGATCCGGTCGCGGAGGCGGAGTCGTTCACGACATCGCTGGCCGTGGGGCTCGCATAACCGGGCATGAGTTTGACTTGGCGATGCATCGCCCAACGGTGTGAATGACGCGAGCCTACGACGTTTGTTGTTATGTTCGCCTGTTTCGACTCGTCGATCAGCGACGGCGACGTGCCCCGACAGCGAAATTGTGTATTTGTTGAGGCCAGCTGGTCGTGCAAGAGTTCCCAGTCGGCGGCGGGGAGTTACCGGTTCTCGGGCATGTCGGACTCGCGGATTTTGCCTGCATCGTCCTGATTCCGGCGGCGATGCTGAGGGGCGAGCAGGACAGCCTTGAGGGCCGCGGTTCACAGGCTGATGGTGCGTCGCTCCCCCGCTGTCGGACTAAACGAAAATCGGTAGTCTGGCCGACTTGAAGGGTTTGGCAAAGTCGCCACAATGCCCTGACGTAACTCAGACGAAGGCTGCCAGGTCAGCGCTGAGCCGCAGCTTTCCGCCTCGACTGACTCGCTCCGGAGGATCTCGATGTATCGCCGATTCGACGACCCGACTACTCCCGCTGCTGCTCATGGCAGCGTCGCAGACACCGCCCTCGGCCGCAGTGTCGAGACAATCTTTGCGACCGACGTCTTCAGCGAGTCCGTGATGCAGCAACGGCTGCCGAAGGACGTCTTCAGGAAAATGATGGCGACCGTTGACCGGGCCGAGCGCTTGCCGCATGAAACAGCGGACATCATTGCTGCGGCTATCAAGGATTGGGCGCTCGAACGCGGCGCAACGCACTACACGCACTGGTTTCAACCGCTGACGGGCTCGACAGCCGAAAAGCACGACTCCTTTGTTTCGCCCGACGGCCACGGCGGAGCGATCACGGAATTCACCGGCGAGATGCTCGTGCAGGGCGAGCCCGATGCTTCGAGCTTCCCCTCGGGCGGGCTGCGTGCGACATTCGAGGCCCGCGGCTACACCGCGTGGGATCCGACGAGCCCCGTGTTCATCACGCGTGGCGTAAACCACGCAACCCTTTGCATCCCCACAGCATTTGTGTCATGGACCGGTGAGGCGCTCGACAAGAAGACCCCTCTGCTTCGATCAATGGATGCGTTGTCGTCGGCTGCGATGCGCGTGCTTCGCTTCTTCGATCCCCATACCGCAGCGACGCGGGTCGTGTCGACCGTCGGCGCCGAGCAGGAGTACTTCCTCGTTGATCGGGATCAGTACTTCGCGAGGCCTGATCTGGTCACCTGCGAGCGCACGCTGCTCGGTCAGCCCGCGAGCAAGGGCCAGCGACTGGAGGACCACTACTTCGGATCTATCCCGAGCCGCGTGCTCGCCTACATGGCCGACTGCGAGCGCGAGCTGTATCGCCTCGGCGTCCCGGTCAAGACGCGGCACAACGAAGTCGCGCCGTGCCAATACGAGCTTGCGACGGTGTACGAAGTCGCAAACGTCGCATGCGATCACCAGATGGTCGTGATGGAAACGCTGCGTCGCGTCGCTCCGAGGCACGGGCTTGTGTGTTTGCTGCACGAGAAGCCGTTTGCCGAAGTGAACGGTTCTGGTAAGCACCTGAACTGGTCGCTCGCGACAAACAGGGGCAGCAACCTGCTCGATCCTCGTGAAGAGACGCACAAAAACGTGACCTTCTTGACGTTCCTCTGTGCAGTCATCAAGGCGGTCCACGAGCATTCTGCGGTCCTGCGCGCGACCATCGCAAGCAGCGGCAACGATCATCGGCTCGGTGCAAACGAGGCGCCGCCGGCCATCATGTCCATCTTCCTCGGCGACATGCTCACCGACATCGTCGAGCAGATCGAGGCCGGCGCACCCAAGTCGACGCGTAAGGGTGGCAAGCTCGACCTTGGTGCGATGGCGCTGCCCAACATCCCGCGTCACTCCGGCGATCGCAACCGCACAAGCCCGTTCGCATTTACCGGCAACAAGTTCGAGTTCCGGGCGGTTGGCTCCTCGGCGACGGTTGCGTGGCCCGCGACCGTGATCAACACGATCGTCGCTGCATCGCTGAACGACATCGCAGACGACCTGCAAAAGGCTGCCGGTGCGAAGTCGACCGAGGCGTCGCGCGAAACCGCAGCCAAGAAGGTGCTTCAGCGCATCATCAAGGCGCACAAGCCGGTCATCTTCAACGGTGACAATTACGACTCGAGCTGGCACGACGAGGCAGCCAAGCGAGGCCTGCCAAACCTGCGGCACACGGCCGCGGCGATCCAGTCGATCGCGTCCAAGTCGAGCGTCGAAGTCTTTAAGCGTGGCAAGGTCTTGTCGCGGGCTGAACTCAAGAGTCGCGTCAGCATCTTCCTCGAGAAGTACATCACGCAGCTCACGATCGAGGCCGAAACACTCGCAGCCATCTGCCGCACGGAGATATTGCCGGCCGCGCTCCGATTCCAAACGGAACTGGCCGAGGCCGTTGCTGCGACCGAGGCGGCCGACGTCGACCCAGCGGACTTGCGTAATCAGCTTGAGGATCACGTCGATCTGGTGTCGCGACTCCGCAACGCGACCGAGAACGTCGAGTCGTTGGCATCCGCTGAGTTCAGCAACGAGCAGAAGCATGCCGACCACATCGCGGAGAACCTACGGCCTGCGATGGATGACCTCCGCGAGCTAGCCGATAGCCTTGAGTCAACAGTTGCTGCCGATCTTTGGCCGTTGCCTCGCTATGAGGACTTGCTGAAGATTCGCTAAGCCGGCCCTGGGTCCGCACTAGCGCAGCTGTGGCGTGCTTGCCGTTCAACCGGGCTCGCGGTGCGTACAGAACGGCTGGGCGCCTGTCCCGTTCTCAAGTGAATGGCCCCGCCCGGATTCGAACCGGGGACCTGGCGATTATGAGTCGCTTGCTCTAACCGCTGAGCTACGGGGCCTGAGCCAGCCAACGTGCATTCGCAGCACGCGTCGGCGGGGCGGTCATCAAGTGCGTTGATCTACGGCTGCTGAAGTTTGCCTCTGGCCAACGCACGCGGGTTACTCGCCGCGTCCGAATGATACGTAGGCGGCGCAGCTTGTCCCTGGACTCGCATACGCTATTGGCGATGCGACGCCTGGGGCGGGGGGCTCAGTGCCGCCTGAATAAAGATACCCGCCGAATCTTCGCGCCGAGACAGGTTGCGTACGACGATTCTGCCAGATACGCTTTGTCCAGATGGTTCCACGCTTGCGTGGTGAAAAGGGAAGTGCGGTGAAATGCCGCCGCGGACGCGCCGCCGTGAAGGGCGTTGAAGCGAGTCGAAGCCGGGAAGTAGCCCGGGACCACTGACGGATGATGAGGGTGACCTCAGCCGCCGGGAAGGTCTGACTCGCCGAGCTCGAAGCCGGAAGACCTGCCGTCTATATCGTGTCGGCCCTCGCGACTCAGGGTCCGGCGGCGGTTTCGCGTGCCCTCCGCGCGTCCTCCCCGGAAATCACCCCGCGTCGGCCGGATCTATCCCGGAGGGCTGCCCTACGCGCACTGGGGCGGACACCGTGGTCGGCCGTGCTTGTTTCGCACTGCCCGCCGACAAGCGCCGTGTGGCGCAGAGAGAGCGACATGTTGAAGTCATTTGTTACGGGAGCTGCGCTCGTCGCAGCGTCGGGGATCGTTGCGTCTGCATCAGGGCAAACAGGCGATCCATTCGCAGATGAAGTGGTGAGCTACACCGCAGGAAGCAACCCTGCGACAGGCTTCACGCAAGCAGCCAGCGCGCTCGGGGCACCGACACGATTCACAAGCCCGAGTTCGCCGTTTGGTGGCGCGACGACGCCGTTTCAGGCTGCATTTGGCACCAATGAGATCGTCTCAATCGGCGAAGGTGGTCAGTTAACGGTCGCCTTTGACGAACCTGTCCGAAACGATGCACAGAATCCGTTCGGCCTTGATTTGCTGATCTTTGGCAATGCGTTTTATGGCGATACAGCGTTTCCAAACGGCGTCGCTGGCGGCATCTTCTCCGAGGGCGGCGTGATTTCCGTCAGTGCAGACGGGGTCAACTTCCTTACCGTGACCGGCGCCGACGCCGACGG
>JBCCQU010000014.1:0-13812 GCA_039208875.1 Planctomycetota bacterium | reverse complement strand
GTCCGCCGAAGTCATCGCGACCGATTTCGAAGGCATGCTGGCCGAGGGCCGCGACCGAGCGAAGATCGCTGACAACATCGTCGTCAAGCTGCCGAGCACGATGGCCGGGCTCAAAGCCTGCAAAGCGCTGTCCGACGAGGGCACCCGCACCAATCTCACGCTGTGCTTTCAGCCGCTGCAAGCGATGATGGTCGCCAAGGCCGGCGCGTACCTCGTCAGCCCGTTCATCGGCCGCATCGACGACGCGGCCGCCGACGGCATGGAGCTCATTCACCAGATCCGCCAGGTCTACGACCAGTACGGCTTCACCACCAAGCTTCTCGCAGCGTCGATCCGCCACATGAAGCACATGCTCGATTGCGCGCTCGCCGGGGCCGACGTCGCGACCGTCCCGTTCAGCGTCATCCAGAAGATGATGTACCACCCGCTGACGGACATCGGCCTCGAGAAGTTCGTCGCCGACTACAAGAAGGCCTTCGGCTAAGCACCGCGGCAACTCAACGCCATCGCCTTGACGAGCCCCGAAGCGCGAGCGTCGGCCCGCTTTCGTCTTTGTCTTTACGAGCCCGGAGCGCGAGCGACGGGTCTGCCTCTCTTTGGTGGCACCGGTCTCCAGACCGGTGCTCTGGGCCTCACCCCGCCTCAACAACCTCGAGCGTCATCTCAATCTCCACCGGCGCCCCGAGCGGCAACGCAACGCTGCCCACCGCCGCCCGCGCGTGCCGACCCGCCTCGCCGAACACGCGCACCATCACCTCGCTCGCAGCGTCCGCGATCCTCGGCTGCCCCACAAACCCCGGCTCGCTCGCCACAAACACACCGAGGCTCGCCACACTCCGCACCCGGTCAAGCGACCCGAGCGCAGCCTTGGCCACCGCCAGCCCGTTTACGGCACACCGCACAGCGCACGCCTTCGCCTTCGCTTCATCGACCGCGCCCGGCACCGTTCCCGTCGCGATCAGGTCGCCCCGCTCCATCGTCAGTTGTCCGCTCACAAACAGCAAGCTGCCCGCCCGCTTCGCCGCCACATACGCCGCCACCGGCTTCGGCTCGGGCAGATCCATCTCCAACTCCGCCAACAACGCGAGAAACACAGCCTCCGCAGAATTAGTTTGTTTGGTCATTGTTTGATATCCACAGCAATTTGGGGTGTTTCCCGCAGCCCCGCCGCCACCAATCCGCCATTGCTCGCGACGAAACGTGCATCCGGGCGGAACTCCCCGGCTTGACGCCCGGATATCCAAGCGTACCTTGTTCACACCTCAGACCACCTGAGGATGCCACACGCGTGTGGGGCAGATCGGGCGACCCGCCCATACCCAGTCCATGCACTGCTTTCCGCGGCTCAGGCCGCTTGCGTGATTCCAAGGGTCGCACCTCTGCCGACAACCCGAGCCTCGTCCGAGGCAGCGACACCGACGCTGACCGAAGCCGAGGCCGAGCACCGCACGATCTGTTCCGTCGCGGTGCACCGGCAACTGTGTTCCTCATTCGGAATCACGCCGCTCGTATCGGTGACGGGCAGCACTCGCAAAGGAAAGCATCATGCAACGCAAGGGCTTTACGCTCATCGAGCTGCTGGTGGTGATCGCGATCATCGCCCTGCTCATCGGAATCCTCCTGCCGGCACTCGGCAAGGCTCGCGCCGCCGCCCGCCAGCTCCAGGACGGCACGCAGGTCCGCGGCATTCAGCAGGCAATGGTTACCTTCGCCACCAACAACCGCGACGACTTCCCCCGACCGAGCCGCCTCGATCCTCAGGCGCTGTCGCTCGGTCAAACACCCGGCGCCGCGGCGTACAGCGGCGCCTTTCGCGATAACACCGGCGACATCTTCTCGATCCTCGTTTTCCAAGGTTCGACACCAACCGAGCTGTACATCTCGCCCGCCGAGGTCAACTCGCAGAGCATCCAGGAGTATGAGGACTATCAGTTCGACGCTCCCGAGGCGGCCGGGTCCAACCAAAACCAGGCCTTGTACGACGCGAACATGAATGGATCGCCCAACGACGATGATCCTCCGACCGGCGACAACGGCAACGAAGCAGGTAACGTCTCCTACGCTCACAAGGCAACGGCCGGCAACCGGGTCGGTCAGTGGGAGAACGACTTTAGTGCCACTTCAGCAATCGTTGGTAATCGCGGCCCGGAGTACGCGCTGACCCAGACCGGCACGCAATCTGTCGACCGTCGCTGGGACCTCGTGGCGGGCCCACTCGGTGAAGAATCCCAAACGCTCCTCATCCACGGCACGCGCACCCAGTGGTCGGGCCAGATCTGCTACAACGACAACCATGTCGATTTCGAGAACCAGCCAGACCCCGATGGAGTTACCTTCAGCTTCTCCAGCGGTGGCAATCGCCTTACCTTCCCCGACAACCTCTTCGAAGCAGAGCGGACCGACAATGGCAACCGCGTCCCCTTCCAGGGAACTGCAAGCGCGAACGACAATCAGTCGTACTTCGGAACAACCGATCAGCTCATGATGATCATCGAGTTTGGCGGGTCTGAAAACGGCAACAACGTGACCATCGAACGGTTCAAGGACTAATCATCCGTCGATGACGCATCAAAGCTTTCAGTAGGGCCCGCGGCTTATCGGCTGCGGGCCCCTTTCGCATCCATGCCTCGTTGCTCGCCACAACCCGCACCCACAACGGAGGCGGCTATGCCTCAAACACGCACGACCTACGCCCGCCGCGCCTTCACGCTCATCGAGTTGCTCGTGGTCATCGCGATCATCGCGGTCCTGCTGGCCATCCTCGTGCCGACGCTTTCGGGCGCGCGTGACGCCAGCCGAGCCGGCAAAGACGCCACGCAGGTGCGCGCGATCGTGCAGGGCCTCATCGTCTTCGCGGGCCAGAACGACAACGACTTCCCGCTGCCAAGCCGCCTCGATCTCAGCAATACCACGATTCCCACCAGCGCGGATCCCACCGCGCTCGCGATCGAGAAGGACAACACCGGCAACATCTACTCCATCCTCCCGTTCAACGGCCTCACCAACGTCGAGCAGTTCGTCAGCCCGCTCGAGGTCAACGACGCCATCGTCACCTACGCCCCCTACGCCGAGGACGGCACAAGATCCGCGGCAAACCCCGACAATGCTCTCTGGGACCCCGGCTTTGCCGGCATGCCCGCCGAGACCGGCACCGGCCTGCCCGCGGGCGGCCGAGTCTTCCCCGACGGCGTCAACAATCTCGACGGCAACACCAGCTACGCCCACCTGCCGCCCATCGGCGGCCGCCGCGAACTCTGGACCAACAACAGCGACAGCCGCGTCGCACTCGTCGGCACCCGCGGGCCACACTTCATCCGCAACGGTTCTGGCGGCCACTCGCTCACCTTCGGCGTGGCTACTCAAGGCACGCTGCGATATGAACTGCTCAAGCCCAAGGGCTCATGGTCGGGCAACGTCGCTTACGCCGACGGGCGGGTCACGCTCGAACTCCAGGCCAACCCCGAGAGCAACAAGGTCGATCTGACTGACTCGCTCGGTGTCGATGCTGTGATCAACGACAACCTCTTCGCCAACGACTCATCCATTGAAACGAGCTCGAGCTGGGAACGCCTTGCCGATGTGGAGAACGACAACATGCTGGTGATCTACCGCAACGTCAGATCCCTTGGCAGCAACGATGACGAGGGCAGCGTTTTCGGAATCGACACGCAAAACGAAGCCGCGTCGATCTTCGGCGACCCCCGGGGATTCGACGAAACCCAGTAACGACACCGTTCACTCAACGCTAAGGTTCGATAGGTATCGCGTGAGTTCCCTCTCCGCGTCAGCCTTGGCTAGCTGCGCAACTCGCTGCTCGTTCGCGATCTCCTCGAGCCGATCCTCTTGCTCGCCCAGCTTGCGGATGTAGCGGGCGTACAGATCGCTCTGCTCGCCGACCGTCTCGATGTTCTGCCGAAGCCTCGACTGATCGCCAGCGATCTCGCGTTGCTCAGCGTTGAGCTGTGCGATGCGCCGCTCGGCTGCGCGCACAGCGTCGCGCTTCTCAGCCGCGGTGCGGAACGCCGAGATGACATTGCCCGACACCACGCCGTTCCGCTGCTGCGTCAATAGGAAGTTCAGGTCCGCGTCCAGCAGCCCAACGCTCTGGCTCGTCGTCCGCTCCTGCCGAATCTCCGTGCGCTGCACCTTGCCCGCCGGCACCAGCACGTTGAAGCGATCGACCATGTCCGCCTCTTCGCTGGGCTTCACCCGCCCGACATACTCCCAGCCCCAACGCTTCGGATGCTCGAGCACCACCGTTCGCTCACCGTCCGCGTTGCTATCGATCACGTACGTCGTCGTCGCCCGCTCGCGATTCGTCTGAATCAGCAGCCCGTTCACGATCTTGATGTTCGTGATCTGCTGGCTGCGTCCAGATTCCGTGCGCACGCCGAGGTCGAGATCGACCGCGTACGCCAACAGCCGCTCGTCACCGGGTGCGATGAAGCTGATCTGCGCATCGCCCGCGTAGGCCGAGCCGTCGTACACCGCGATCGGCCCGGGCATCAGTTGCAGTTCCGTCTCGTTGCGGATGCGCAGCCCGCGCATCGGGTGCTCGCCGCCGTCGCCCGCCGAATAGATGCTGACCCGCTCGCTCTCGATCTGCCCGCTCAAGATCGGCAGCATGGCCGACTGCTGCCGAGCAACCGTGACCGGCGCGTCGATCGTGTACTGGAACACCTCGCCGACCGATTCGGCCGATGCCGCGGAGTTGAGCGCCGATGCCATCAGTGCTTCGCCTACTGCCAAGTCTGCACCGGCGACGTCCCGCAGCAGCCCGATACCTGCCGCCTCTGCGTCGTCCGCCAGGCCCATCCTGCCTCGCTCGAAGCCGCCGCCGCCGCGCGCAGCGATTGCCGCCGCCGGTGCCTGCCCTCCGCCGAAGGCCTTGCTCTGCGCGACCGACGCGAACGGCACCGGCACCTCGGGCCGCGTGACGAACAACGGCTCGTACAGGTCCATCGTGAAACTCACCGGCCGACCCGACACCAGCGAAAGCCGCACGTCCTCCCAGTCCTCATCGGTCGTGTTCTCGACGATCGCCCAGCCCTGCACGGTCGTGTCAAACTCGCTGCCGTCCGCCGAGCCGTCGGGCAGCACCAGCCGATAGCTCGTCTTCCAGACAGGCGTCTCGTGCACATACGACACCGCGACCGGCCGATCGCCGTCGCCCGAGAATCCAATGCCCACGGCCTTCGTGTTGTCCGCCCGATGCTCCGCCAGCGCGAGCAAAGCCTTGTTCAGTTCGGCTGCCAGCGCTTCGTCCAGGATCTCGAACCCGCGGAGTTCTTCGACCTCGAACGAGCGCATGCCGCGGTCTGTCACGAGTGTCAGCACAGCTTCCTGCCGAGTGACGCCGGCCTCGTTATCGCTCACGGTCCTTTGCTCGACGCCGAGCACGGTCCCCGACGTCACGCCCTCAGCGGTGGTTACCGCGACGCGCGCACCGCGAAGCTGATTCAGAAGCTCCGCCCGCGACGGGTTCTTCGAGATGTCGATGGCAAACGCGGCCAGCCTTCGGCTGAGCGGCTCCTTGCTGCCGTATGTCACGCCCTCGACACGCCCGCCGCCGAGGTCGAACACCACCATCGACTTCAGGATGTCGTTGATCTGCTCGGTCCGAAAACGCAACTGCACGTCGGCGTCGTCCGTCACCTCGCCCTGCCGGAGAAACGAGCCCACGCCCGAGCGATACAGCATGATGGACGTGATCGGCAGGTCGGCCTCCGCCTGTGCCGTCGCGGGGCCGGCGATCGATCCGGAAACGCAGAGTCCGGCGACGGCCAACAGACGAATCTTGGTGTTGATGTTGCGGGTTGATGTCATCGCGAGGCTCCTTGTCGGCGCAGGCAGCGTGTTCGGACCTGGCACGCTTGCGGGCCGACTGAATGTACCTCGGCACGTTGAGCCCGCTGCGTTCAGTGCCGATGCCGTTGCGCCGGCGTTGCACTTCCGACTCGCCCGGATGGCCCGCTGGTTTGTTTGTGGAATGTTTGTGCTGCCGCTTTGCTCCGATCGGTTTAGAGTGTCCTGAGATGACCGCGTTGCCCGTGCTTCCATCCACCCGCGCTATGCCGCCCGCCCGGCCGGCGGTTGACGAGCAGACTGCGCGTGACCTGGCCAATGCGGTCGCCGGCGAGGTGCGCACAGGCCGGCACGACCGCATGCTTTATTCGACCGACGCGTCGCCGTATCAGGTCGAGCCGCTCGCGGTGGTCATTCCCGCGGATGCCGACGATGCCGTGCGCGCGGTCCGATTCTGTTCCGAGCGAGGCCTGCCGATGCTCCCGCGTGGCGGCGGCACCAGTCTCGCCGGCCAGTGCACCAGCCGAGCCGTCGTACTCGATGTCTCGCCGAACTGTCGGCAGTTGCTCACGATCGATGCCGAGGCGAAGACGTGCAAAGCCGAGAGCGGCATCACGCTCGATGACCTCAACGACGCGATCCGCGACACCGGGCTGTTCTTCCCGCCCGATCCCTCGACCAGCCGCCACGCCAACCTCGGCGGCTCGATCGGCAACAACGCAGCCGGCTCCCGCTCCGTCAAATACGGCCGCACCAGCGAAAGCCTGCTCGGCCTCGATGTCGCACTCGCCGACGGCACCCGCATCACGCTCGACGAGGGCGCCGCCCTGCGCGACGCCCGTGTCCGAGACATCACCGAGCAGGTGCTCGATGTCGTGGATCGCTACGCGGGTCTCATCCGCGAGCGGTTCCCCAAGACGCGTCGCCGCAATGCCGGCTACGCGATCGACATGATTCTGCAGCAGGCCGACGCTGCGCGCGCAGACGGCGTTGATCCGCTCGAGCGCATCAACCTCGCGCACCTGCTCTGCGGCTCGGAGGGCACGCTCGCAACGACGCTCGCTGCGGAGGTCAAGCTCTGGCCGATCCCGGTCGCGCGCGGCCTGGCTGTCGTCGCGTTCGCCGAGCTCGACGACGCGATGGATGCGCTGGCTGCGATACTCGAAACCAAGCCGTCCGCGGTCGAACTGCTGGACGACATCGTGGTCGATCTCGCGCGCGCCAACGCGGAGTACCGCCGATACGTCGATCTGCTGCCACAGCCCGCGGGCCAGCTCGTGAAGGCTGTGCTGTATGTGGAGTACGAAGCCGAGCGCGATGCTTCGGAACTGCGGTGCCGTTTCGACGATCTGCGCAGACGTTTGCCCGGGCTTGCGATGGAAGCGCACACCGAGCCGGCATCCATGGCCATGGCTTGGAAGCTGCGGAAGGCCGGCGAGCCACTGCTGCACGGTATCCCCGGCAACCGCAAGCCCCAGACGTTTGTCGAGGACAACGCGGTGCCGCCCGAGCGATTGCCCGAGTTTGTGCGCCGCTTCCGCGAGATCGTCGAGCGGCACGGCACAAACGCCGCTTTCTATGCGCACGCGTCGGTCGGCGTGCTTCACGTTCGGCCGCTGGTCGATGTCCACGATGCCGACGACCGCCGCATCATGCAGTCGATCGCGGTCGAAGTTGCAGACCTTGCGCGCGAACTCGGCGGCGTCATGTCGGGCGAGCACGGCGACGGTCGGCTTCGCTCACCACTGCTTGAGCGGTTCTTCGGCCCCGAGCTCATCGAAGCCTTCCGCGAGATCAAAGCCATCTTCGATCCACAGGGCTTGCTCAATCCGGGGAACGTGGTGCACCCGGCCGGTCAGCGGCCCATCGAGTCGATGACCGAATCCATGCGCGTCAATCCGGTCGGTCCGGATGTGGTGGTGCCGACCGTCGATACGTACTTCGATTACAGCGATCAGCACGGCTTCGACGGTGCGGTCGAGATGTGCAACGGCGCCGGTGTGTGCCGAAAGAAGCAGGGCGGCACCATGTGCCCGTCGTACATGGGCACGCTCGACGAGCGGCACTCGACGCGCGGCCGCGGTAACGCTCTCCGGCTTGCGATCACCGGACAGATCGCGCAGACCGCGCGCAAGGCTGCGTGGGATGATCCCGACACGATCGACACGCTCGACCTGTGCCTGAGCTGCAAGGCGTGCAAGACCGAGTGCCCGAGCAATGTTGATATATCGAGGCTCAAGGCCGAGTACACAGCCCAGCGGTACAGGGAGCGCGGCCGGCCGACGCTGCGATCGTTTGTGTTCGGCAATGTGCGCACGCTGAACAGACTCGGATCGATCACGCCGGCGATCGCGAATTGGGTGAATCGGCAGCCGATCACGAAGCAGATCGTTGGCCGACTGCTCGGCGTCGATGAGCGCCGCGACATCCCGGCATTCGCCAAGCCGTTGCACAAGCAGGCGAGAAAGCAAGCCAGAAAACAAGGGCAACGCGACGTTGTGCTCAGCCCGCCGAAGGACAATCGGCCGACTGTCGTGATCTACGGCGACTGCTTCACGACATACAACGAGCCGGGGATCGGGCTCGCGAGCATCGAGTTGCTGCAGGCGTTCGGTTATCGAGTCGGCATCGCGAAGGCTGCGTGTTGCGGGCGCGCGCAGATGTCCACCGGCCTGCTGCCTTCAGCGATTGCGTCCGCAGACAAAGCACTCGCCGATCTTGAGCCTTGGCTCTCATGCGGCGCGGTCGAGGGCATCGTGGTGCTTGAGCCGTCGTGCCTGTCAGCCATCAAGGACGACTGGCAACAACTCAAGCTCGCGACACCAAAGGCAGACCGCGCGCGCGTGGCGGCAAAGTCGTACATGCTTGAGGACTTTCTCGAACGCCACTGGGATGCGCACCCCGCGCGTCCTGCGTTCAAGACGCCATCGGCCGAGACGCTCTTCCACGGCCATTGCCATCAGAAGGCGTTGTGGGGGCATGAGTCGAGCACGAAGCTCCTGCAGCGTGTGCTAGGCGACGATGCTGTGCGCGTGCTCGACACCGGTTGCTGCGGCATGGCGGGCAGCTTCGGCTACACGGTCGACCGCTACGACTTGTCGATGAAGATCGGCGAGCTTGCGCTCATGCCGGCTGTGCGCGCCGAGCCAGACGCTGCCGTATGCGCACCGGGCACGTCGTGTCGCCATCAGATCGCGGACGGCACAGGCCGTCGGGCGATGCATCCGGCCGAGTTGCTGGCGTCATTGCTCGACGAGGGATGAGCCTCGCTATGCCGGGCTTTTGATGCTGTCCATGGATTCGTTGCAGATGCGTTCGACGGTTTCCGGTCGATTGTCCGCAGCGATGATCCGGTGCTGACACACGAGGGGCACGTTGCCGACCAGATCATCGGGGATGACGTAGTCGCGGCCGACGACGAACGCGGTCGATCGGCATGCCTGTGTCAGTGCGAGCGCACCGCGTGGCGACAAGCCAACGCGCACCTCTGGGTGTGCTCGGGTTGCGCGCGCGAAGTCGACGATGTACGCGAGGATGGCATCATCGATGCGCACGGCGTCGACCTCGGCCTGCAGCGCGATGAGCTCGTCTTTGGTGATGGCTGGCTGCAGCGTGTCGATCATGGTGGCTGCGGGCCGAAGATCGAGCAGTCGTTTCTCGGCTTCGGGGTCGGGGTAGCCGAGGCTGGTCTGGATGAGGAACCTGTCGAGCTGGTTCTCCGGCAGCGGATAGGTGCCCTCGAAGTCGCTCGGGTTCTGCGTCGCGAGCACCATGAAGGGCGGGTCGAGCTTGCGGACCTCGCCGTCGACTGACACCGAGCCTTCGTTCATCGCCTCGAGCAGCGCGGTCTGCGTGCGCGGCGGCGTGCGGTTGATCTCATCGGCGAGCACGAGATTCGCAAAGATCGGCCCTGGGCGGAACTCAAAGTCGCCGGTGTCGCGGCGGAAGACGGAAACGCCCAGCACATCGCTCGGCAGCATGTCCGGCGTGAGCTGAATGCGTGAGAATGAGCTGTCGATGCTCTTGGCGATGGCGGTCGCGAGGATGGTTTTGCCGACGCCGGGCACGTCTTCGAGCAGCAGGTGGCCACGCGCAAACAGGCAGACGAGCACGCGATCGACGGCCTCGTCGGCACCGAGGTAGACCGACTTGATGTTGTCGCGGAGCTTGCTGACTTGTTGATGCATGAGACGGTCTCGCCGCGGGTTTTGGAGGGCGACCGACTATAGCGTCGATCGGTGTCGGCCCGGTGGTCGTTAGGCTGTACGTCGTTGCACCGGGGGCAGTTGCAGGAGGTGCTTTGGCGGGATCGCCGGACGCAAACCGGGCTACTTCAGCCGTGCCGAGTGCGGCGTTGGATCTCACGGGTGATCTGCTGTGCGCATCTTGCGGGTACAACCTGCGTGGGCTGTCGATCCGCGATGTGTGTCCGGAGTGCAGTTTGCCCGTCCGCGCGACGCTGCTGGCGCGTGTTGATCCGCGCGCGCAAGAGTTGCGGCCGCTTTATGCGCCGCTTGCGTCGGCGTTCGGCATCGCGGCCTGGGGCTGGGGGCTGATGGTCGCTGCCGTCGCGACCTGGGCGATGCGGTTGCTCGATCTTGCTGTGGGCAATGGTCCGCGGCATGCGCTCAGCAACGAACTCGCGTACACGGGTCTCGCGAGCTTGATTTTCGCTGGTGTCGGTGCGCTGACGCTGATTCGGCCGCACGGCGGTATTCCGGTATGGAAGTCTGTCGCGGGCGCGATCGGTGCGATCGCGTATGCGCCGCTGTGCTTTATGTATTACTCGATTCATGTGATGCTCGACGCGGGATTCGATCGTCCTTACCTCGACCCGGCGACGGTCGATGCTGCAGCGGTGGCTGAGCGATCGCTCGCGCGTCTGTTGCTCGGCGTCGCGGCAGTCGTTGCCGTGCTGGGCATCCGGCCGATCGCGAGGGTGTTGGTTGCGAGGTCGGCGGTGTTGCGGCGACGCGCGGTCGATCGTCAGACGCTACTGGTTGCGGCTGCTTCGCTCGGTGTTGGCATGGTGGGGGACGCCCTGGGCATGGCGCTGCCGGTGTTTGATACATCGCTGGCGTCGACGCTGCGCGTTGTGCAGGTGGCGTTGGTCGCGGTGAGTTCGGTGCTGCTGACCGCGGCGATCGCGGCGGCTTTCGTCGACGTCGTGAAGCTGGTGCCTGTCGTGGCACGAAAGCCGTTGCATCTGGCGGATGTGTTCGGGCCGAGGGACGGCAACGAGTAATGGAGCAGATGACGGACGAGCAGCGGGAGCGATTCGACGCGATGGTGGCTGCGGTGATTGACGGCTTGCCGGCGGGGGTGCAGCGGGTGCTGGACGAGGTGAGCGTGACGGTGCTGGATCGGCCGACGCCAGTCATGCTGGCCGAGCTGGGGATGTCGGAGGCCGATGCGGATGATGTTTGCGGGCTGCACACGGGCGTTGGGCTGACGGAGCGTGGGATCGAGGATCAGCCGATGGCGCCCGATGTGATTCACTTGTTCAGGTTTGGTACGGTTCGTGTTGCGCGCGGCTGGCATGGGCCCGACGCCGACGCAAGGATTGGTGAGGAAATCCGGATTACGTTGCTGCACGAGATTGGTCATCACTTTGGGTTGGACGAAACCGACCTGGACGATCTCGGGTACGGCTGATCGAGGCCGGCCGGTGGTTCGCTGCTTGGCCAGACCATTGCCGACTCTCGGCAGATAGGAGCATTGCATGGCGTTCAGTTCGGTGTTTGGAATGAGGCTTACCGCTGTCGGCATGGCGGCGGTCGCGTCGTCGCTGGTTTCGGCGCAAGACGCCGGCGTGGCGATGATCTCGATCGAGGGCACGCCGTCGGATCAACCGAGTCCGTTCGCTTGGCTCGGTGGAGGCGGCACAACGCTGCACGACATCGTGAACGGCATTGACGAAGCGGCCGAGCGGCGCGATGTCGACGCGATCGTCATCCGTCTCAAGGATTCGGCCCTCGCGCCGACCCACACCGAGGAGATCGGTGCAGCGATGCAGCGTGCGCGCGAAGCGGGCAAGCCGGTGCACGTGTTCGGCGAGTCGTTCATGGCGACCGACTTCCTGATTGGTTCTTACGCCGACGACGTGATGGTGCAGCCGGGCGGCGGCGTGATGCTGAACGGCCTGTACATGGAGGAAATGTTCCTCGCGGACATGTTTGACTGGATCGGCGTCGAGGCCGACTTTGTGCAGGTGGGCGATTACAAGGGCGCGAACGAGATGTTCATGCGGTCTGAGCCGAGCCCGGCGTGGGACCAGAACATCGAGCAATTGCTCGACGGCATGTACGGCTCGATGCGTCGCCAGCTTCGCGAAGGCCGAAGCCTCGATGAGTCGGCACTCGACGACGCGATGGAGCGACTGTGGCTTGCGGATGCCGACGACGCGGTCGCGACGGGCCTCGCCGATCGCACGGTCGATCTCGCGACGATCGATAGCGTGCTGTCCGAGACCTATGCCGGCGGCGGCGAGGTCGAGTACATCACCGATCTCGCGGACGGCGATGCTTCGGATATCGACACGGCCGATCCGTTCGCGTTGTTCCGTTTGCTTTCGACGACGCCGACGCAGCGAATCGATGGGCCGACGATCGCGGTGCTGCATGTCGCGGGCACGATTGTCGATGGTGACTCGACGCCGCCGAGCCTCTTCGGTGGTGGCGAGACGGTCGGCAGCCGGACGGTTCGCAACGCCGTGGAGGACATACTTGCGCAGGACGACATCGAGGGCGTCGTGGTGCGCATCGATTCGCCGGGTGGATCGGCGACCGCGAGCGAGATCATGTGGCAGGGGCTCGATCGGCTCTCGGCTGAGAAGCCGGTGTGGGTCTCGATCGGGTCGATGGCGGCGTCGGGCGGCTACTACGTCGCGGTCGGCGGCGACAAGATCTACGTCAACCCGTCCAGCATCGTGGGCTCGATCGGCGTTGTCGGTGGCAAGCTCTCGATGGGCGAGCTGTACGACAAGGTCAACCTCAACATCAAGACTCGGTCACGCGGACCGCGGTCGGACATGTTCGCAAGCAATCGCGGCTGGAGCGAGGAAGAGGCGGCGTTCGTTCGCGATCGCATGGCCGACACCTATGAGCAGTTCACGAGCCGCGTTTCGGCGGGCCGCGAGGGCATCGATCTGAGCAAGACAGCTGAGGGCCGGCTGTTCGTCGGCTCGAAGGCTCTTACGCTCGGGATGGCCGATGCGATCGGCGGGCTGCACACCGCGGTGACCGATCTCGCAGCTGAGCTCGACATGGGCGACGACTACGACGTCGTGCACTACCCCGGGCCGAAGAGCCTCGAGGACTTCATCGACGAGGCGTTCGGAGGATTGGTCTCGGCCCCGTCGACGGGTGCAGCGTCTTTGCCGATGGATGCAGCGACGATCCGGGCGGCGGAGCAGCTGCTCGGGGCCCCGTTCATCGCGGCTGCCGCTGACGGCATGGCCATGCTCAGCAACTTCCGCAACGACCCGGTGCAGCTCGTAATGCCCCGGATTCTGATTTCTCGCTAACGCGGGACGAACCGCTCACAGCGTCGCGGAGGTCTCAGACTTCCATGACGTCTTTGGTCTTGGCCTCGACGGCCGACTCCATCTTGCCCTCGTAATTCTTGAGCAGCTCTTGGATCTCGTCCTTGAGCGTGTCGATCTCGTCCTCGGAGATGTGGGCGTCTTTGTCCTTGCCAAGGGCGTCCGCGGCTTTGTTTGCGTCGCGACGCGCGTTCCGCATGACGACCTTCTGCTCCTCGCCCATCTTCTTGATCTGAGCGGCGAGCTGCTTGCGGCGATCAGTCGACAACGGCGGAATCGACAGGCGGATCTGCTTGTTGTCGACAACCGGTGCGAGGCCCAGGCCTGAGTTCTCGATGGCCTTCTTGATTTCGCCCACGCTGCCCGCATCGAACGGCTTGATGAGCAGCTGCGTTGGCTCGGGCACGCTGACCGCGGCCAGCGACTTCAGGTCGGTCGGCGAGCCGTAGTAATCGACCTTGATG
>JBCCQU010000013.1:0-13963 GCA_039208875.1 Planctomycetota bacterium | reverse complement strand
GCATAGCCGTGTGAATCGCCTAGTCACGCCGAGTGAGGGGCTCGGGAGGACAATCGGTGGCGATTGTCGCGAGTCAATCAGTTCAGCGGCGGCAGTTCAGCGGCGGCGGGGCGCGACGGTCTTGGCCTCGGTGCGGATGCGGCGGTTGACAGCCTTACGCGCAGCGCGGCGACGACGCTCGGAGGGCTTCTCGAAGAATTCCTTCTTCTTGATGTCCTTGGTGAGCCCTTCCTTCTCGCAGAGCTTCTTGAAGCGCTTCATCATCTGCTCTACGCCTTCGCCTCCGCGGGCTTTGATCCGGATCGCCATGCGTGCGTTGCCTCCAAAGTGGTTGCGGCCGAGTGGACTGGGTATCGACGGCCGCTCTGGCCGAGTGCAGAGTAAAGGTTGCCGGCGGGCGTAGATCAAGCCGGTGCCGTGGTCGGCGGAGCGGGGCTAGCGTGCTGCGGTGCTGCTGATTGATGTCTACAACGTGTTGCATGCGGGGTCGGCGGATCCGCGGGTGGCTGCGGGCCTCGCGGGTCCAATGGATACCCCTGGTCTGGCGAGGCTGCTCGCGGCGTCGCGGTATCGGCGGCGGGCGCGGTGCCTGGTGTGTGACGGCGCACCGGGGGCCGATGCGCTCGGCAAGAAATTCGATGGCAGCGGTAAGCTCGGCCAGCCGCAACGGCTCGACGCGGGTCGAATCCGGTTCCGGGCGTTCGGGGCCGAGGTGCTGTACGCCGGAGGTGGCCGGTCGGCGGACGACCTGATCGAGGCGGTGCTGGCTGATGACCCCGGCGTGCGTGACGTGCTGGTGGTGTCGAGTGATCGTCGGCTGCAACGGTCAGCGCGGCGGCGACGGGCTGCGTCGATCACGAGCCAGGCGTTTCTTCGGCAGCTTGTGTCAGATAGCGAAGGCGCATCGCGTAGTGACCTACCCGGCTTTGCGACCGATGTGCCGCTCGATGCGTACTCGGTCGCGCACTGGCTTTCGGCGTTTGGCTATGAGGTGCGCGATGCGCCGGAGCTGGCTCCGGAAGTGCCGAAGCCAACGGTGGGGCCGTTGCGAGAGAAGGCGAAGCCCGCGCCACAGCCGGCGAAGAAGGCCGCGAAGCCGAGGCCTCGCGGCATGCATCGTGAGGTGGCAGCACAGAAGCCAACAGCGGAGCGGCCGAAACTGCCAACGGGTGATGGGCCGGCTGCGCAGCACGACAGCATCGATGTCAGTGATCCGCTGTTGCGTCAGGCGCTCGAGCACTGGCGGGGGCGGCTGAACGTCGAAGACCTCGACATGCGCAAATGGATTGACGCGGCGGATGGCGCGTTCGACAAAGACGGCAATGACAAACGCGACTCGTAGCGACTGCGCTTAGCGGTTCGCGATATCGGTGAAGGGCTGATCGTGCGGGCCGACATAGGCCGCGGCCGGGCGATAGAGGCGGTTGTCCTCGAGCTGCTCGATGATGTGGCCCGCCCAGCCGGCGATACGGCTCATGGCGAACATCGGCGTAAACAGGTCGAGCTTGAGACCGATGCAGTGGTACGTCGTGGCGGAGTAGAAGTCGACATTGGGATAGATGCCCTTGGCTGCGACTTCTCGCTCCATGATCTCTTCGATCGCGTGCGACTTCTCGTACAGATCGGCGTTGCCGGTGTCGGTCGCGAGCTGCTTGGCGAGGGTCTGCAGCTCGTTGGCGCGCGGGTCCTTGGCCTTGTACACGCGGTGGCCGAAGCCCATGATCTTCTCTTTGCGCTCGAACTTGCCCATGATGTAGCTCTCGGCCTGATCGACGCTGTCGATCTCGTTGAGCATGTGCATGACGCCTTCGTTCGCGCCGCCGTGCAGCGGTCCGCGGAGCGAGCCGATCGCAGCGCTGAGCGCTGAGTAGATGTCGGACAATGTCGAGATGACGACGCGGGCGGCAAAGGTCGAGTTGTTCAGGCCGTGATCGGCGTGGGTGATCATGCAGATGTCGAAAGCCCGGGTCATGGCCTCGGTGGGCTCTTCGTTATTGAGCATGTAGAGGAAGTTGGCGGAGAAGCTGAGGTCGGTCCGTGGTGCGACGGCAGCGAGGCCGCGGCGGTGGCGATCGAACGCTGCGATGATCGTCGGGGCGTGGCCGAGGATGCTGATTGCCTTGTGGCGAACATCGGCAACGTCGATCGAGTTGGGATCTTCATCGTGCAGAGCGAGAGCCGAGACGACGGTCCGCAGCATGTGCATGGGCTGGGCGGATGTCGGCAGCTGCGTGATGAGCTCGGAGATGTGGCTCGGCAGTGCGTAGCAGTTGCGGAGTTCTTCGGTGAAGGACTTCAACTCGGAGGCTGTGGGCAGCCTGCGGTTCCAGAGCAGGAAGACCGACTCCTCGAAGGTGGACTTGGAGGCGAGTTCGCCGATGGGGATGCCGACGTATTCGAGAATGCCCTTCTCGCCGTCGATGAATGATGTCTGGGTTTCGGCGGCGACGACGCCGGCAAGGCCTTTGGAGTAGGTCATGAGTGGACTTCCTTCGTAAAGTTGTTCGAGCGTCGGCCGGCTGGCACCGATCCACGCGTGCCCCGCCTTCCGTGACTGTGGGCCGCGGGATGCCCTCCCCGCAGGGCAAAGACTATACGGGCTGTCGTAGGCCTCTGCCGGCGGTCGGGCCAAGTGGCGGGGTACCATCGGCCGTGCTGATTCCGCTGGGTACCGAAAGGTCGCTGCGTCGCCCCTCGCTTGTCTCGCCGCTGCTGGTCGTGGCGTGCGTCATGACGCACATCGGGCTGGCGCTCGTCGCGGCGTCGTCCGGTGAAGACGTGCGGGACGACATTGTCAGCTCGCTCTGGGTCGTCGGCGGCCCCGACTTTCGCTGGTGGACGCTCTTCACCAGCGCTTTTTTGCACGGCGGCTTTCTGCACCTTGCGGGCAACATGCTGTTTCTGTGGGTTTTCGGACCGCTCGTCGAGGACAAGCTCGGCCGACTGCCGTTTCTGGCGTTCTATCTCGCCGGGGCTGCCGCGGCTTCGGGCTTGCACGCAGCCTTCGAGTTCGTGGAGGTCGCACCGGGTTTCCGGCAATACATCCCGGCGGTCGGCGCTTCGGGAGCCATCGCAGCCGTGACCGGCGCGTGCCTGGTGTTCTTCCCCATGGTGCCGGTACGGGTGCTGTTGTTCCTCATCATCATCGGGCGGTACAGCCTGCCGGCGTGGATCTTCATCGCGCTGCAACTGTTCTGGAACTTCATTGGCATGGCGGGCATCGGTGCGAGGGACGTGGCGTATCTCGCGCACCTCGGTGGCTACGGCTTCGGCTTTATCATCGCGTTCGGATTGCTCGCGACAAAGCTCGTGCAGCGCGAGCCGTATGACCTGTTCACGATTGGTCGGCAGGCGCAGCGACGGCGAGCGCTTAAAGAAGCATCACGCATCGGCAAGCTGCGGATGGAGCGAGCGATGTCGCCCGATGCCAAGCCGGACAAGGCTGCGCAGGCTCGCACGACAATCGCGAATTGCGTTTCGGTCGGTGAGCATGGACAGGCTGCCGATCGATACCTCGCGTTGTTGGAGGAGTTTGGCGACGATCCAAAGAAGGTGACGCTGAGTCGTGCGGCGTTGAGTGCGGTGGGGGACGAGCTGTATCGCCGCGAGGATCACAGCAACGCTGCGATCGCGTACCGCCGACTGCTGGATGCGTATCCGGATGATCGTCAGGCAGCGACGACATCACTGATGCTTGGGTTGTTGTTCGCGCGGTATCTCAATGATCCAAAGCAGGCCGAGCCGTTGCTTCGTCGCGCTGCAGAGCGAGCCGGCGATGCCGACGAGCGTGCGTTGGCAGCCGAGGTGCTGCAGGAACTCGGCGTGACGCCGACCGAGGATGTGCAATGAGCGGCCCGGGACGAACACGGATCAAGGTGTGCGGCGTGACTTCGGTGCGGGCTGCGGTTGCCGCAGCCGAGGCCGGGGCGGATGCGGTGGGTTTGATGTTTGTGCCGCAGTCGCCGCGTGCGGTTCGGCCGGATGTCGGCTTCGAGATCATGTCGGCCCTGCCACCGATGACGATGGCCATCGGCGTCGTGCGCGACCTTGCCTTTGATGAATTTGTCGAGCTCGAGCAAGCATGCCCGTGCCATCACATGCAATTGCACGGTTCGGAAAACGAAGCCACCGTCGAGCAGTGCGGACCGGACGTTATTCGCGCAATCAAGTTCAATGCGGAGGCGATCGATGCCGACCTTCAGCGGTGGGCCAATGCGGAAGGCGTCGGAGCGATCCTGGTCGATGGCTCGGCCGGCGGTGAGGGCACAGAGTTCGATTGGTCGGCCCTCGCGGCACACGTCAGCGAGGGCTGTGTGTACGGCAAGCCGTTGATCGTCGCGGGCGGGCTTTCGCCCGAAAATGTCGCGGAAGCGGTGCGCACCGTGCGGCCGTACGCCGTGGACGTGTCGAGTGGCGTCGAGTCGTCGCCGGGCGTGAAGGACGACGCGAAGCTGCGAGCGTTCTGTGATGCCGTGCGTGAGGCCGACTCGTCTCGCTAGCTCGCGTCGCGAACAATTTCTTCGAGTCGATCGGTGCAGGCTTTGCGATCGAGTTCGTCGATGTCGAGCGTGGCTGT
The DNA here is from genome assembly GCA_039208875.1 of Planctomycetota bacterium. Taxonomy (GTDB): domain Bacteria; phylum Planctomycetota; class Phycisphaerae; order Phycisphaerales; family UBA1924; genus JBCCQU01. Next base: position 9,387 of record JBCCQU010000013.1, on the reverse strand, counting down.
GGCGAGCTGTTGGTAGAGCCCGTCGCGCGCGTCGAAGACTTGTTGAACTTCGCTGATCGGATCGTCGCCGACGAGCGCAGGGCGGTTGGCGTTGTTGGCTTGTTGCAAGCGTGCCGCGAGTGTGTCCGGCGTGCCGCGGAGGTAGATGAGCATGACTTCGCGACGTGCGCTCGCCGCGGTAAGGAAGTCGGCAGCACCGGGTGCGGTGGGGGTGCCGCCGCCGAGCGCGACGACCGGGCCGGGCGTTATCAACGGCACAGCCTGATTGACGAGTGCTCGATACTCAGCGGCGCGGAAACGCTGCTCGCCATACTTCTCGAAAAGCTCGGAGATGGTGCCGTGGCCGAGGTACTTGACGGTTTCGTCATCGAGATCGATGAAGCGGCGGTCGAGCGCGAGTGAGAGATCGACGCCGAGTGTCGATTTACCGGAGCCGCGAAGACCCATGAGCATGATGCTGGCCCGCGGATCGAGCTTGGAGGTTTGCTCGGTCACGACAGGAGCGACTCGACGCCGCCCAGCACGAGCATGCCGGCGGTGCCTGCTGTGATCAGCAACGATGCGACCACGACGATCACAATCGTTCGTCGGCTTGGGCGGTAGGCAGCGGGCTTCATCGTTGGGGCGATCTCACGCGCGAGACATGTAGCTGCCGTCGCTCGTCGAGACCTTGATCTTCTCGCCGTTGGAGATGAAAGGCGGGACGCGCGTCTTCAAGCCCGTCTCGCACACAGCCTCTTTGAGCTGATTGGTTGCGGTTGCGCCCTTGATGCCCGGCGGCGTGTCGGTGACTTCGAGCTCAACCGCGGCCGGCATTTCGATCGTGATCGGCTTGCCCTCGTAGCACAGCACCGTGCACGATGTGTTCGGTGTCAGGTACAGCAAGGCGTCGCCGAGCAGATCCTCGTTGAGCACTTGCTGGTCGTAGTCCTCGAGATCCATGAACGTCGCGCCGTCGTTGTCGGAGTACAGGTACTCCATCTCGCGGCGGTCGACGGTCGCAGCATCGACGTTGTCCGACGAGTTCAGCCGCTTCTCGATGTGGCCGCCCTGGGCGATGTCCTTGGCCTTCACCTGGATGTAGGCGGGCCCCTTGCCGGGCTTGGTGTGCTCGGTCTTGATCACGACGTACAGCTTGCCGTCAAAGACAACAGCGACGCCGGGTCGCACCTCGGTGGCCTTCATGTGCGTTTGCTCCTGCTCGGCGGTGCCGTTCTGGCCCGCGGGCGGCATGGTAGACGCTTGGCTCGGACCGGTGGGGCGGGCCGGAAGGTCGGCCATGGGGGCTGGAGATTTTTTGCTGAATCATGTTGCCACGGTCAATGTTGCAACATAGTATTGGGCATGGACATGCAGACTACCAAGCTCAAGGGCGTCGCTGGCGACCTCGGCAAACGCATCCCGTTCGAGCAGGTCGAAGAAGAGTTGTACGTCAATCTGCTGCGCGCCTTCGAGCACGCATCGGGCGTGGTGGGCGGCGTGATCAAGACGTTCGGCCTGTCGGAGCCGCAGTACAACGTGCTCCGGATCCTGCGCGGCCACGAGCAGTTGCACGAAGCCGATCCGCGTCCGGAGGGGCCGGGTGTGGCTTGTGGCAAAATCGGCGCACAGATGGTGAGCCGAGAGCCGGATGTGAGTCGGCTCATCGACCGGCTGGAGAAGGCCGGGCTGGTGGAGCGCGAGCGTTGCGAGCACGACCGCCGAGTTGTGCGCGCAGTGCTAACCGATGCCGGCCGCGACAAGGTGGATGCGATCGATGCGCCATTGCGAGCCGCGTTCCGCGAAGCGTTCGGCTCGCTTGGGGCCGGCGACATCGAGACGTTGAATCGAGCGTTGTACGTCGTGCACGGGCACGGTGAGTAGTTGCTGCCGAGTGGCAGCGTGGCAGTTGGAATCAGACCTTAGTTAGAAGGGAACATCACCATGACGACGACAAGTGTTGATTTGCGCGCACGGGCTGAGCAGTTGGTCGAGTTCATCCAGAACGGCAAGATCATCGAGGCGATGAGCGAGTTCTACACGGATGACGTGCAGATGCAGGAGAACAGCAATCCGGCGACGATTGGCCAGGCTGCCAATATCGAACGCGAGAAGCAGTTCCTCGACAACGTCGCCGAGTGGCGTGGCTTCACGGTGAAGTCGCTGACAGTCGGTGATGGCGTCACGGCCATCGAGAACGTCATCGAGTTCAAGGCCAAGGACGGCAGCGACGTCGTGATGGAGCAGATCGCGGTGCAGCGTTGGCGTGGCGACAAGATCGAGCACGAGCGTTTCTACTACGACGCCAGCAGCAAGTGATTCGCGCGCAATCCTAAAGACAACAAAGCCGAGGGCGAATAACCCTCGGCTTTGATTCGAGCGTGATTTCGCCTTGCACGATCAGCGGCGACGACGCATGCCGAGCAGGCCTGCACCCGCGAGCATTGCAGCCGAAGCCGGCGTCGGCACGAGCACGAGGTTGTCAAGGCCGCCGGACGTGTTGAACTGAACCTCAAGCTGCACGACAGCGTTCTGATCGAAGCCGAGCTCCTCAGCCGCGGTCGCGATGCCGCCAGCCTCGCCGACTTGATCGTCGAGGGTAAGTAGATCTAGGACGTCGAAGCCGTCGACGTCGTTCCGCTGCGACACGGGCACCTCGGCCAGGTCGAAGGTGAAGTTCTTCGCAACGTCATACGTCCGTGTGAGGCCGTTGGCATCGGTGAGGGTGACGTCAACGCCGTTGCCAGCGTTATCGATGTCAACCAGCGTGACCGACTCGACCGTGAGGGCGAATGCGAAGTCGAAAGTAAAGGTGCCGCTGAGGGCATCATCAATTTCGTCGAAGAAGCCGTTGGTCTGGCTCGGGCGCTGGTTGTCCTGGAAGATGAGGATGTTGCCGAGTCCGACGATGAGGTCGGTGTCGGGATCACCGACGTTGCCGTTGACGCCGGGGTTGCTGTCGAAGATCGCGGCGCCTTGGTTGTTGCCGGAGGCGGTCAGCGTGAACAGGTCAGCAAACTCATTGCCGCCGATGACTTGTGCGTTCTGGATGGTGTTGCCTTGGCCGTCGACCGAGAAGTCGATGGTGGCGGGCAGGGTTTGTGCTGTGGCGGCACCAGCGCACACAAATACAGCGAGTGTCGTCTTGAGCATTGGTCTCTCTCCGTTCCATGCGGCTCGGCCGCGGTGACTTGTCCCGAGCGAAAGATAGCCGCGGGCAAGAGAGATGTGGCAAATGACTTGAGAATTTGTTGGCACAGATACGAATTTGCGGTTTGTTCACATCGTTCTGTTAGTTTGGGTAGTTTGTAGTGGCTGGGCGGCGTTATTGAGACCTTGCCCGCTTGCTGGCTGTAAGCGTCAAGATGGCCACGGCCGGGATCAGCGTGATGATGTTGGCCGCGATGATCGGTCCGTTTCGCAAGAGCAAGCCGTAAACAAGCCAACTCGCGATGCCCGTTGTGAAGACCGCGTACGTCGGCAGGCTGATGCCATCGGTCTTGCCGGTCCGCCAGATCTTGATCGCCTGCGGGAAGAACGCGCCGGTCGTGAGCGCCGCTGCCACAAAGCCAAGAAGCTCGACCTGCGTCACTGATCGATCTCGGCTGGTGGCTCGCCGGGTTCCGTCGAGGACTTACTCGCGCTCGGCGAAAAAATAATGATCGTGACGATGGCTGCGAGAATGCCGGCCCAGATGAGGATTGCTCTGCGGGCTGCCTGCTTGGCTTTGCCCTGCTTCCACCATTGGTCGGGCCGTACGCCCTGCGACAGAAACACAAACGTCGCAGCGAGGTTCACGCTGGCGACATTCACCAGCACGAGACCGAGGGAGCCCAGCGCCTCCATCGGATGTCCGCCGCCGAGCAGCAGGCCGGCGGTCACAGTCGGTGGCAGAAGGGCAACTGCAACCATGACGCCGACCAGCGCAGCGGGCGCACCGGTCGTGAGGGCGATCGCACCCGCCGCGCCGGAAGCGATGGCCAATGCGATATCCGAGACTCGGATCGAAGTTCGCGATGCGATTTCCGGAGCGTCGTCGGGCGCGACGCCGAGCGCGACGCCAATGCCAGCCGAGAGTGCGATGGCAAGCGCGGCGCCGGTCGAAGCGCATGTGAGCCCACGCTTGATGAGCTTGGTATCGCCAAGTGTCGTGGCAAGCGCGAGCGCCATGTTCGGACCGAGCAGTGGGGCGATGACCATGGCGCCGATGATGATGGCCGGCGAATCCCGCAGCAAACCGACAGCTGCCACGATCGTCGCCAGCGCCGTCATAAAGAAGAAGAGCGCGTCCGGCTTGCCGCCGGCTGCAACTTTTTCGTAGAGCTCCTCGCGCGCGACACGCGGCATGAGGCGAGGCTTTTGCTTCGGTGCTTCTTCGTCGGCCTCGTCTTCTGCGGGCGTTACCTCGGCCTTCGGCGGCTCGGGCAATGCCGGGCGGGTCGCCTCGGCAGCGACAAGCACCAGCCGAAAGCGATCGATGCTCTCGAACTTTTCAGCGATCTTGTCAGCTAAGTCTTCGACGGCATCGGCGCGCAGCAGCACCGTTGTAAGATCCCGATCGTCATCCAGCTCGGTATGCCAGATGCGATTGGCTTCGATGTCGGCGAGCATCGAATTAAGCTCGTCGACGTGGCGACGCTGAAGCGTGATGTGCATGAGACGGAGTGACACGATCGCAGCGTATAGGGCTGGAGCAACTGCGTGTGGGCCGCAGCGTTAGTTGTCGGTCACGCCCACCGTCAACTCGGCCTTGCCGGTTGCCGGGATGGCGTTTTCCGACTGAGCGTGCAGCCGCTGCGCACGGTGCGTCGACCAATCCGTCACAGCGAGGTCGGGGTTGGCATCGTTCTCTGCGTTGCCGTCGTGCGTGCGGAGGATGTCGTAGACGTTGTCGCGCTGCGCGGGGATGAAGCCGGCGTCGCGGATGAGGCGGCACAAAACCGCTTCGTCGAGGCAGTACGTCGTGCCGGCGGACGAGACGACATTCTCTTCCATCATCACGCTGCCCATGTCGTTGGCGCCGTAGAAGAGCGCGAGTTGTCCGACATGCGGGCCCATGGTGACCCACGAGCTGCCGATGGAGTAGATGTTGTCGAGCATGAGCCGACCGACCGCCTGCGTGCGCAAATACTCGGTTGCCCCGGCCATGCGGACGCGCTTGCCGAATTGGCGGTGAGCCTTGGGATCGCCATCGCCGGCGAGCGTTGCGACGACATCGCCCGGGAACGGGCCGAGGTCCTCGTCGAGCATGCCCCAGTCTCGGACGCGGCCGAGCGGGGTGTTCTCGCGCTGGAACGGCCATGTAATGAAGGCTTTGTAGTGGCCGCCGGGGACGGTCTTGCCGCCGACTTCGGTGCCGCTTGCGAAGTCGCGCAGGGCGCGGTCTTGCCACTCGCGCACGAGGCCGATGTGATGGATGCGGTCGGCGTAGCCCTCGATGTGGCCGAACATCATCGTGGACGATGTGTACATGCCGAGCGAATGCGCAACGTACATGGTGGTGAGCCAGGCCTCGGCGTCACACTTGCCGAGACCGATTTTGTCGCGGACCGGTGCTGCGAAGATCTCGCCGCCGCCGCCGGGCAGGGAGTCGAGGCCGGCCTCTTGCAAACGCACCATGACCCAGCGGATCTTGTCTGCCAGCGTTGCGCCGGGCGGATCGAAGAAGTTGACGAACTCGATGAACTCAGGCGGGCTGAAGCCGTGCACGTGGATGTGCGGGTAACGCTCCTTGATGCCATGCAGCAACTCGAGATACCAGTCGAGCGGCAGGTCGGGGTTCATGCCACCCTGCATCAGAATCTGCGTGCCGCCGATGTCACTGAGCTCGCCGATCTTCTCGTACAGCTCTTCGTACTCGAGCGTGTACGCGTCATGATCGCGAGCGGTGCGCTTGAATGCACAGAAGATGCACTTGGCAGAGCACACATTGGTGTAGTTGATGTTGCGATCGATGACGTAGGTTCGGTAGGTATCGCCGTGGACGGTGCGGGCACGGGTGTCGGCCCAGCGGCCGAGCTCGTGGAGCGGTGCCGACTTGAGCAGTTCGAGGCCCTGCTCGAGCGTGAGGCGGGCGTGCCCGGCAGCAACCGCAGCAAGCAGTCCGGAATCGATCGCCGAGAGATGGCTGTGTGTCCGGGGAGTTGTGATGCTGTCGGTTGCCATGGGCGGTCCGTATCTCCGGTGTGACGCGAGCGGGGCGTTAGAGGATTCGGATAGACGCAACGGGAGATTTCAGGAAGTGTTGAAAGTGTAGCGGTTCCCGACCACGAAAGCCCGATTTGTGGCAAGAATGCGGGCGTGAACGACGCCGACAACGCAGGGAATCCCGCAAGCACCTCGGACACAAGCCGGCCGATGCGCGTGGCGCTGGTGTCGTGCTCCGAGTTACCGGAGCCGGACTTCGACGAGCAGCCGCTGGTCGAGGCGTTTGCGGCTCGCGGCCACGAGGCGGCGGTCGTGCCGTGGGACGAAGACACTGCCCCAGCAAAAGCATTGGCTGACTTTGATGCGGCGGTGCTGCGGTCGCCCTGGAATTATCACGAACGACTAGGCGAGTTTGCGGCGTGGTGCGATGCCGCAGCCGAAGCGGTGCCGTTGCTCAACACGCCGGCCGTCATTCACTGGAATGCGCACAAGCGTTACCTGCTGGAGTTGGAGCGGGCGGGCATTTCGATCGTGCCGACGGCGGTTGTAGAGCGCGGTGCGCACGAGCTTGGCAATGCTCATGCTGCAGACGGATGGTCTGCGTTGGTCATAAAGCCGGCGGTGGGGGCGGGCTCGGCCGGCGCGCGGCTGTTTGCTGCGAACAAACGCGACAGCGCATCGGCGTACTTCACCGAGTTGTGCGGGCGAGCGGATGCGCTTGTGCAACCCGTCATTCCAGGCTTTGCGGATCCCGGCGAGCGATCAATCGTGTGGATCGATGGCGAGGTCACGCATGCGGTCACGAAGCGGCCGCGGTTCGATGGCCAAGACGAATCGGTCATCGGCGGCGCAGCCGTCACCGATGACGAGCGAGAGTTTGCCGAGCGGTGTGTTGAAGCTGCGACGACAATCGTTGGTACCACGCCGCTGTATGCGCGCGTGGATGTTGTCATGCACGAAGGTGCGCTGGTGCTCTCGGAGTTGGAGTTGATCGAGCCGTCATTGTTTTTCGAGCATGGGCTCGGGTCGGCGGCCCGGTTTGTGACCGCAACGGAGCGCGCGCTCGTAGAAGCCTCTGCCGACTAGCCTCGCGGGTGGTGCTGCTTCACGACTTGCCTGAGCCTTGATCGATCGACGTGCGTGTAGATCTGCGTGGTCGCGATGTCGGCGTGGCCAAGCATCTCTTGCACGGCGCGGAGATCGGCTCCGCCCGCGAGCAGGTGCGTCGCGAAGCTGTGGCGGAGCGTGTGCGGATGCACATCGCCGAGGCCCGCGAACTTGGCGTACTTGTTCACAATCTGCCAGATGCGGACGCGTTCGATGGGCCGACTGGTTCGCGTGAGGAACAGTCGGCCGAGGCTGCGGTCATCCAGCGGGCCGCGATCGAGCAGCGGTCTGCACTCGGCGAGGTAACGCGTGATGTGAATGCGGGCGTGCTCGCCGACGGGGACGAGGCGTTGCTTATCGCCCTTGCCGGTAACGCGGATGACAGCGAGATCGGGTGCGGGATCGGTGAGTGTGAGATTGCCGACCTCCGATGCTCGCAGCCCGCTGGCGTACATGAGTTCAAGGATGGCGCGGTCTCTGAACCATAGCGGCGGACTGTTGCTCGACTGAGTGGCCGAGGGCTCAGGGGCCTCGACCAGCGCACGCATCTGCTTGGGCGAAAGCACGCCGGGCAGCTTCTTCCATAGAGTCGGCTGATCGAGATGGTCGGCCGGGTTCGTCTCGATTTCTTTTCGGCTGATGAGCCAGCGATACAGCACCTTGATCGTCGCGATGTGTCTGGCGACGGAGCTGGGGGCCATCTTGCGGTCGCGGCCGAGTCCGGCGACGTGCGCGATGAGATGGCTCGGCTGAGCGGCTGTGAACTCGCGGACGCCAGCATCCCGCAGTTCGTCAGCAAGATCGCGGACATCGCGCATGTAGGCAGCGATCGTGTTGTCGCTGAGGCCTGCCTCGACGCGGAGGTAGATGCGGAAGCGGCCAATGGCTGCATCGAGCTCGTCGGATTGTCGCGGTGGTTCCGTCACAGCATCACTGGCATCGTCAGTTCGTGGCCTGCGCAATAAAAATGCCCCGGCGCGGGGCCGGGGCGGGTGAAATCAGGCGTTGGTTTCGGTTTTAGCCGAGCAGCGACAGGGCTGACTGCGGGGTCTGGTTGGCCAGCGTCAGGATCTGCGTCGAGGCCTGCGTGAGGATCTGGCTACGCGTCAGCGAAGCGGTTTCCTCGGCGAAGTCGGCATCACGGATGATGCTCTCGGCAGCCGACGTGTTCTCGAAGGAGATGCTCAGCGACCGCTGCGTCGAAGCGACGACGTTGGTCTGGAAGGCACCGAGGCGGCCACGGGTCGAGCTGACCTGCGAGATTGCTTCGGACACGATCTTCTGTGCATCCTCGAGGTCGCCGTTGACGACGTTGAAGGTCTTGCCGGAGCCCAGATCGTCGAGGAAGCCGACGTCGGAGTTGCCGAGCAGACGTGTGGAGGTGTTCTGGATGCCGAGCGTGACGCGGCCCGCGATGCTGACCTCGCCAGAGAGCTGGAAGTCAGCGCCGCCGCCAGTAATGGTGAAAGCGTTGCTGGTGGCCAGCGTCTGCGCAGCACCGGTCGTGAGCGTGATCTCGGTATCGAGGAAGTCGGTGTTGATGGTGAGCGTCTTGCCGCGGGCCGTGGCCTGGATGCCGTTGACCGTGGCGTTGACGTCCTGGCCGGCATCGCGAACACCGTTATCCGCTGCAGTGGAGTTGAACGCTGCGATCCGGGTGGTGTCGACACTGCCAGCGTCGAAGCCGTAAAGACCGGTCTGCGCGGACGCAGCGGTGATTCCGGCCTCGTTGTTCACGTCAACCGACACGAACTCATCGGAGCCGAAGTTGGTGCTGGAGAGCGTGATGCCGGTTGCACCACTCGCTGCCGAAGCGGTCACGCCGGTCACGTCCTCGAAGCTGTTGATGGCGTTGACGATGTCGGTGAGCGATGTGCCGGACTCGAAGCTGAGCTCGCGGCTGCCCTCTGAGCCCGTCACCTCAAAGGTGATAGCTCCGCTGTCAGCACCGCCGAAGTCGAGCGTCGAACCGCCGAGCGAGAGGAAGAGCTGACCCTGCTGGGCCGACTGCGTGACAACGACGTCGACATCGAGGCTATCGCCGCTGAACTTGGCAGCGTTGATGCGGAAGTCAGCCAAGGCAGCCGACACGCCGGAGGTCTGGTAGTCGAAGTTGCCGTTGAGCAGCTTGATGCCCTGGAAGTTGGTGCTCTG
>JBCCQU010000012.1:0-14222 GCA_039208875.1 Planctomycetota bacterium | reverse complement strand
CGTGCCGGGTGTTGCAGCTGCCGAATCGTCATCCGTGGTAGTGCTCGCCGCATCGTCCTGCAGCACGCTCGGGTTGGCCTGCACCTCGCCCGGCGGCGGCACTACCACGGATGACGATTCGGCAGCTGCAACACCCGGCACGTCGTCGGCCACGCGTCTCAGCAGTGCATTTGAGGTGCTGCGCAATCAGCTCGAGGGCAGCGAGTCCGAGGTCGCCGAGGTATTTGGCCCGCCGGCTCCGACGCGGGCGTCGATATCGAACGAACAGGTCGCAACCACCGAGGTTGAGCAGGGTACGCCGAGCCTGCCCGAACTCACGAGCTTCAGTCCCGCGGCGGGCGGGCTCGCTGTGCTCGATGGCCGTGTGGTTCGAGTCGGGGGACAGGTCGGAGACTTCGTTCTGCGGGCCGTAACGCCGCAGGGCGTGGTGCTGCAGCTCGATGATCGGACGTTTGAACTGACGCTCGAGTAGTGGGCCGTGCGCTTTATGCGGCCCGCATGACACAAACGTGAGTTGCATGAGGTATCAGCGCTCGATCGAGCTTGCGTGGATGACGATGCCGGTTGCAGTCGAGAGCAGATCAAACCTCCAAGAGGGGAGCCACAGGATGCGAGCAATGACGACGAAGCGGAAGGCATTCAGCCTGATTGAATTGGTGGTGGTGATCGTGATCCTCGGCCTGCTGGCCACGATCGCGATTCCGCGGATGAGCCGTGGTGCTGAGGGTGCAGCTGCGGCGAGCCTGCGGAGCGATCTCGCCGTGCTTCGCAACGCGGTTGAGTTGTACAAGGCCGAGCACGAGGGCAATGTTCCGACACTGGCCAACATGCCCAACGCGCTGCTTCAGTACACAGACATCAGCGGCACCGTGAGTGCAACACCGACATCGACAGCCATTTACGGGCCATACCTTGCTGCGGTGCCGACGATGAAGATCGGTGCACGCAAGGGTCTCGCAACGATCGCCGCACCGACCGATACTTCGGTTGCCTGGCATTACGACCAGGCGACCGGCAGGTTCACGGCCAACGTCGCGGGCACCGATGCCTCCGGTGTGAACTACGCCGACTATTAATCGCACACGGCCGAGGCTCTTGTAAGGCCGAGCAGCAGTGCTCGGCCTTCTTTGTGCGCACGCCCAATGTGCGTTGATCACGCGGCCTGCTGATTGCCAGCTGACGAACGCTCGTGCTCCGTCTTCAGCTGGTCGTACTCGCTGAGGTCGAGTGCGAGGAAATGCTCGGTGAGCTGTGGGTCGAACTGGGTGCCGGCGTTCTCGCGGATGATTTGCAGCACCACATCGCGTGGTTTACCGGGCCGGTACGCGCGGTTCGAACTCATCGCGTCAAAGGTGTCGGCCAAAGCAAGCGCCCGAGCGATCGGTGGAATGTCATCGCCGGCAAGCCCCGCCGGATAGCCGCGGCCATCGAAGCGCTCGTGGTGATGAAGCACGCCGGGCAGCACATCTTCGAGAGCTGGTATTGCCTTGAGGATGCGATGGCCAATCGTCGGGTGCTGCTTGATGATGTCGAACTCTTCATCCGTCAGGCGATCGGGCTTAAGCAGCACGCGGTCGGGAATACCGATCTTGCCGATGTCGTGCAGTCGGCCGGCGAGTACCAAGCGGTCTGGATCCCAGCCATCGAGCTTCGCCCGCTCCGCGATCTGCCTCGTGAGCACAGCCACACGCTCGGAGTGGCCTTGCGTGTACGGATCTTTGGCATCGAGCGTGCCCGAGAGTGCTGTGAGCGCACCGGTGAACGTGGCTGCCTGCTCTTCGTACAGCCTGCGGCCATCGAGCATCGCACCGAGGAAGCCCGCGACGGTGTGAGCTGTTTGTGTGTCGGCGCTGCTCACCGCGTTGCGATTGGCGTTGATGTCGGTCCGGCCGCCGCCGATGAGCAGCCATCCGGCGTGCTTCTCGCCCACAAGCACCGGCGTGACAACAAGCTCCCCTTTGATCGGGCCGTCGGCGATCTGTGCAACATTCGACGTTGCAGAGCCGGCGAGTTCCGTGATGTTCGAGCGAACGAACGCCTCGACTGCGTCGGCCGTGTCGCTGCCCGCGATCGTGAATGTGCCAGCAAGTTCGAACAGCCGCTTGCAGTTGTCGTCTGCGAGATATGCAGCCCAAGCACAGCCGAGCACGTTGCGCAGGCCATGAAGCGCATCTGTAATGAACCGCATCGGATCCTGGAAGCTCTGCACACGGCTGCCCAAGCTGTAAAGAAGCGTCAGCGACTCGAATGCTTCATCCAGCTCGCGTGTGAAGATGTCGATCGGATCAACATCGGCCGTCGGCGGATCCGGAGCTGGTGCGTGTTGGCGGTGGGGCTGTTCGGGACCGGGCGCGGTCATGCTGCGGCCTCGCTATCAGCGTTGTTGACGAGGTCGTCGGCAGCCGCGATCACCTCGCGCGCACTGAACGGCTTGGGCAGCAGTGTGCGGATGTTGGTCGCTGCGACTCGGTCCTGATCGACGAGGTGGCCGCGCGCGGTCAGCATGATGATCGGCGCGTGACGCGTCGCGTCGTGCGTCGCCAAGGCCTCAGCCGTCTCGAGCCCGTCCATCGTCGGCATCTGATAGTCGACGATCACCACGTCCGGCGGCGGCTCGAGCATGTCCATTGCCTCGCGGCCGTTCTTCGCGATGGCGGTTGTCCAGCCGGCCATCGTAAATCGGCGATCGAGAATCGAGCTGATGTGTGGCTCGTCGTCAATCAGCAGCACGCGGCGTGCGGTCTCGGGCATGACAGCTCCAGAATCGGGGTGCTCAGGCGGGATATCGGCCGTCTGCGTGTGCCGCTTGTGCCGGATATGCCGCCAACACGCATCCCGCGTGATGCAGCACGCCGATCGGGCCGGGCCGGCCTGTTGCGATGCCAACGGTTGCCCGATGCCCATTCCATGCGCATGGCCGTTGGCATCTCGCGGTCAGGCTTCAGCCTGCTCGAGCTCGCGGTCGTGCTCGTCGTGATCGGCATGGCCGCGACGATTGCCCTGCCGATGTTCTCGGACGTGCTGACGCGGCGCGAGGCCGATGCGGATGCTTGGCAGGCAGCCGCAGCGATCGCGCACACTCGAAGCCTGTCTCGTGCGATGAGCAAGCCGCATGAAATCCGCTTCACGAGCGGCGACGACGTGGGCCTCGGCCACACCATCGTGCCCATGCCAACCGGCGGCAATGTCCTCATGACCAAGCCGTTCATTCAAGCGGGTGACCCGGCACCGAGCTTCCGCTTCGACATCTTCGGCATGCCGGTGTGGGGCGGCTTCGTTACGGCAAAGGCCGGCGGCTACTCGCGCATGCTCACGGTGAATGCAGAGACCGGCAACGTGGAGATCGAGTGATGCGGCACGGCTTCACACTCGCTGAAACCGTGCTGTCGTTGTTCATCATGTCTGCTGTAGTCAGCGGGCTGATCTCTGCGTTGATGATCGTCGCCGAGGCTCTACCTAATCCTGATCCGCCGCGGATGCGGGCCATGCGCACGGCGGAGATCATTGCAAGTGACTTTGCAGAGGCCACAGCGGTGGAATTCTTCAACGCGACGCAGGTCCAACTCACGCTGCCGGATCGCGGCTGGGGAGACGTGGGCCCGGAACGCGTGATGTACAACTGGTCGGGAACGCCCGGGAGCGACATCGAGCGGATCGTCAACGGCGGACCCCGGACGCCGTTGTGCAGCGATGTGCGCAGCGTGCAGTTCAAGCCGACACTCGGCTTCGCGGTGTATCGTGTTTCGCCGAAGGTCCTGGTGATATTTGATCATGCCGAACCGCAAGAGGCAGCGGCGATCGCTGCAGCGTTGCGACGCGCCGGCGTATGGTCACAGGCCGTTGCGAGCGACGAGTTCTCGTCTATCGAGTCGGCAGCGGCAGCGTCCGACGCAGCCTTGCTGATCGGTGACATCGCAGCAGACGTCTCGGGATTCTTGAGCGTGCTACCGCCGAGTCTCGGGCTTGTGTTGGGCGGCGACTCCGCTGGCAAAGAGTTGGAGCTGGATAGCAGCGACATCCTCATCAAGTTCAGCAGCGGCACGGTCGTAGCGCATCAGGCACCGACGCTGCTCGATGGCCTCGATCTTGGCTACATCGCAGCCGAAGGCACGGCCGGGCCGCAGAGCGAAGCCGACGAAGTCACGGCGATCATCGATGCGATTCTCAACGGCACATACGACAACTCCGGCGGTGGTGACGATGCCTATGCAGCCTTCGGGCTTGTCGACATCGGCGGCACACTCAACCTCGGGCAAAAGACAACCCGCCGCATTGCGCTCGCGCCGTGGGGCGAGCACGCGTTCGATCCGGCCGGCATCTCGCACGACGACAGCATCGCGGCCCTGTCACGCATCGTTGCGTGGGCTGGGGCAAGACGCATCTATCGCGAAATGACGGTCGCTATCACCTGTGGCCCGGATAGCAGCGGCAGCGTCCAGCTCCGCACACGCATGCACAACGAGCCGCTCGAACGCTCGCAGCTCATCGTCGCGGGAGGTGCGCGATGAGGCTTCAGCGTCGCGGCATCACCATGGTCGAGGCTGTCATGGCTGTGCTGCTCGTCGGTGTCACACTCGTGGCTGCGCTCGATGCGCTCGGCAGCTCGCGGCGATCGCAGTTGTCCATCGATCAGCGCGGCCGCGGACAAGCGCTGGCTGAGCAGCTCATGGCCGAGGTCAGAGCAAAGGCTTACGCCGACCCCGAGAGAGATCCCGCAGCCGGCGCGATGCACCGCACGGGCCTCGGCCCCGACTCCGGAGAAACCGGCCGCAGCCAGTGGGATGATGTCGACGACTTCGATACGTTTTTCGAAACGCCACCCCGCAACGCCGATGGTTCGGCGATCCTTGGTGCCGACGATTGGCAGCGGCTCGTCACTGTGAAGCTCGTCGATCCCGACGATGTTTCGAGCAGAGTGGACTATGACGAGGGCAGCAAGATCATCGAGGTTCTCGCGATCCGTCACGGCAAAGTCCATGCAAAGGTCTCGGCCGCTGCGACCACATCCTCCGGCCAGCTCGGCCTGTGCATCATCGACGGCTCGCCCGGCTTCGATACAACCGAGGCGCACTGCACGCAGCTCGGCGGCACGTGGCTCGGTGCGTCGGCCTCGGCCGTGCACGAACGCGTGCCCGAGGCTCCCGCTCCCGTCAGTGTTCCGGTCATCGCCGATGTCGGCACAATCTTCCGCTCCGGCGTACGAACCCGAATCGATGCTCCCGATGGTGCACAGCCCGGCGATCTCATTCTCGCCGCGTTCAGCACAACGTCATCCGGCGAGTTTGTCCCACGCGACGAAGGTTGGTTCGAGGTCACAAGCTACGACGGGCTTTGGATCAACCTGTTCGTCTTCGGTCTTGTGATCCCTGAAGGCGAAGACAGTTGGATCTTCGATATCGAGGATCACGGGTCTGGGTCATTCATCACGAGGATGCACATCCAGAACGCCGCGATCGCAAACCCGGTATCCAGCCCCGCCACACGTGGCCGTCTGGCCGACAAGATCTGGGCGCCCGGTGCCGATGCCGACAAAGACAACTCACTCGTGCTGCGTTTCGTGGCCGGCAGCCTCTCGCAGCCTTCGCCCACCAGCAACAACGGCACCATCGTGCACAACGATAGCCGCACGTCACCGCCGCTCACCATGGTCGTCGTCGATGACGGCATCACCTCGGCCGGCAGCGTCGGCGAGACATGCGTCGACGTGACGAACTGGATGTCGCTCGCGGCAGCAACGATCGTGATCAGTCCGAAGGAAAGCAACTGATGCAGCGGCGCGGCGGGGCATATGTGCTTGTGCTTATCGTGGCTGCCATCGTGGCCACGGTCGGTCTCGCCGCGTCGGCGGTGGGCATCCAGAGGTTGCAGACCGCGGCCGTCACCGACAACCTTGTCAATGCCCGTGCATCCGCAGCCACCGGGGCCGAACTGGCGACGTTCAACATCATGCAGCGGGCCAACTGGCGGGAGCAGATCTCCCACGACGCGTGGCTCGCTTTCACGCCCGGCGACATCGCTGACTTCCGCTGGAAGCTCACCGATGATGACGACGGCGATTTTGAGACCGACCCGCACCAGCCGCTCGTCATGAGCGCCCAAGGCAAAGATGGCGACGCGGCTTGGGGCTGGGAGATGCTCTGGCAGCCGCCCATCGACTCGATTCCGGCAGAGCAATTCGTCGATCCCGGCTTCGAAACCGGAACAGCTAGCCAATGGTCGGGCAGCAATGCCGTGCTCGAGGTGAGGGCTGAGTCGTCCCGTTCCGGCGATCACTCGCTCTTTGCCTTATTCACGACCGATGTCTACATCGAAGTCCCGTTAGAAATCGTGAGCACCGCCTCATATCGCGTCGGTATGTGGGTCAATCCCCAAGACGTCACCAGGCTCGAACTGCTTTTGCAGATCGAGACCGACGCCGGCTGGATCGAATGGCCCGTCGTGACCGCTGAGCCGCAATTGCGCACCTACCAAGAGTTCGTTGGTGTTGTCACACCGGTGTTCGCTGGCAGGGCCCTCGACGCCCGTGTCGTGCTGCGGCCGTCATCCGGTCGCGCGAATTGCTTTATCGACGACGCCACGCTCAAGCTCATCTCAGCCCGGCCCGGCCCCGTGCCCGGCACGTGGCGACGCGTCGAGGTCGAGAGCAGCAACGAGTAGCCGCCGCTGCAGCGCCATCGCTGGATGGTCGGCAGCCGCGTTGATGCTCACCCGGCCGGACGCGACGCTATCCATCTGATATCGGTATTTGATAGGTATATCGCACTTTCCAGCCCCTCAGCACACCATCCCCGGCGTTCCCCGCTATGCTGGACGCTCGCCGGTCGCGATTGCTGAGGCCGGTCGGCACCGGGGTAAGACAGACTCTCGACGTGGTCGGCCAAGCCCGGCCACGCACAGACTCGAAAGGACAGGCGTGGACGCATACGAAAAGCTCAAGGAACTGGTCGCCGGCGCTGAAGACGACATCGCCAAGGCAGAGGGTGGTAACAAGGCCGCCGGCACCCGTGCCCGGCAAACCATGCAGCAGATCAAAGACGCTGCGCAAGACGTCCGCAAGACGATTCTGGAACTCCGGGATGCCAACGCCGGCTAACACGATGGCCCCGGCCTCGTCAGATTCCAACCCCGCCCGCAAAGAACGCGGGCACCTCTTCCCGCTCGATGGCATCGACCTCGGCGGCACGCTTGTCGACCGCGCCGGCATCCAAGACGTCATCCCGCACCGCGGGCAGATGCAGCTCGCCGACGCCGTCGTGTGGGAGAGCCCCGACCTGCAGCGGTCATTGGGCGTGTGGCACGTCACCGAGGACGAGTTCTGGGTGCCGGGCCACTTTCCCGCACGGGCCATGCTGCCCGGCGTGCTCATGGTCGAGGGCGGCGCCCAGCAGGCGACGTATCAGTGGAACCGCATGCAGGACAAGCCGCAGCTCGCAGCTTTCCTGCGCATCGAGAACTGCGCCTTCCGCCGCAGCGTCTCGCCGGGTGAAGACCTGTATCTGCTGTGCGAGGTCGTCAAGCAGGGCCGCCGCCGCTTCATCACCAATATCCAGGGTCTCGCCCGCCCGGCCGCCGCTCCGCTGCAAGCCGAGTCACTGGAGATCGCCTTCGAAGCGCAGATCACCGGCATGGCCGTCGGAGACTCGACGGTCTAGCGACGATACGCAGCGGGGGCAGTGCTTGACGAGCCGGGAGCGCGAGCGACCGGTCACGGATCACTGATCACCGCTGTGCTTGTTACCTAGACCGCAGCCTCGGTCACGCGCAGGATCTCCTGTACGGTCGTCAGGCCTTGCCGCACCTTGTCCATGCCGTCTGCACGCAGCGTTACCATGCCGCGCTCGATGCACATCCGCCGAAACTCGCTCACGTTCGGATTGCCAGCGATCACGTCGCGGAGCTGATCGTCCACCGTCAGCAGCTCGTACAAACCAACGCGCCCCGAGTAGCCCGTATCCCGGCACTTCTCGCAGCCCTTCGGCGTCCACACCTCGTGCGTCGGCAGCCCCTGCAGTTCCATGTACTCCGCAAGCTCGCCCTCTGCCGGCTCCTGCACCTTGCAGTGGCTGCACAGCTTCCGCGTCAGCCGCTGAGCGAGCACCGCGTTCACCGCAGCGCCCACAAGGAAGGGCTCAAGGCCGATGTTCACAAGCCGCGTGATCGAGCTCGGCGCATCGTTCGTGTGCAGCGTGCTTAGCACCAAGTGACCGGTCAGCGCAGCCTGAATCGCCGTGTGCGCTGTCTCGTGGTCGCGGATTTCGCCGAGCATGATGACGTCCGGGTCCTGACGCAGCAGGGCCTTCAATGCCTTGGCGAACGTCATCCCGATCTTCTCGTGCGTCTGCGTCTGCGTGATGCCGCCGAGGTGATACTCGACCGGGTCTTCAACGGTCGAAATATTCAGCTTCTGCTTATCGAGTTGCCGCAGGCTTGCATACAGCGTCGTCGTCTTACCAGAGCCAGTCGGGCCTGTCACAAGCACGATGCCGTGCGGGTTCTTCACCTGCCGCTTCCAGATTTCCAGCGTGTTCTCGCTGAAGCCGAGCTGATCAAGTTCGACGTTGATCGATCGCGTATCCAAGATACGCATAACCGTCTTCTCGCCATACGGCGTCGGCAGCGTCGACACACGCAGATCGAGCTTCCGCCCCTGCACCGTGCATCGGATGCGACCGTCCTGCGGCACGCGGCGCTCCGCGATGTCCAGGTTGGCCATGATCTTCAGACGGCTCGTGATCGCAGCCGACATGCTCGCCGGCGGCTGCATCATCTCGAACAGCACACCATCGATGCGGAACCGCACCTTGATGCTCTTCTCCGCCGGCTCGACGTGGATATCACTCGCGCCCTCTTTCACCGCGTTGTGAATGATGTAGTTCACATAGCGAATGACCGGGCTCTCGCCAGCCTGTTGCTCAAGATCGACCGCCTGATCGTCCGAGCTCTCCGCGACTTCGACGTCGCCCTCGTCAACGTCCGACAGGATCTCCGACAGGTCGACGTCTTCTTCCGTCGATTCTGTGAATCGTTCCAGCGCTGCGCGCACATCGCCGCCCGTGACGAGCACGAGCTTGACCGATGCCACGCCCAGCTTCTGCTTGAGCTCATCCAGCAGCGTGACGTCATCAGGGGCTGTCACGCCGACGACCGCGCGTGAGCCTTCGCGCCGCAGCGGGATGGCTGTCCGGCGCTTGCAGAAGTCCGCACCCAGTCGTTGCAGCAGCGTGCCCTCGATGCCGCCATCAAGACCGGCCTCAAGATCGATCCGCTCGAACGGCATCCCGAGGATCTCAGCCTCGAGTCGCTGCACCTCGACCTCGTCCGCACCCTGATCGATCAGCACCTGCGTGAGCCGCTTACCCGGGCTCTGCTTGAGCACCTGCCGCGCCGCGGTCATGGCCTCGCGCCGCACGATCTCTCGATCGATCAGCAGCGATTCGAGATCTTGCCCGCCGCCGCTGCTGTCCTCGGTCGGATCGTAAAGCTCGGTCAGACCCGATCGGCGCGCCCGTGCTTCACCGGCGTTGTCACCGCTGCCGGCTGCATCATCGGCGAGCGGCTCCGTTGTAGGCGGAGGCGTCGGCTGAAGCGTCCCGCCGTCGGGCGCGACCGCACGAATCCGCGGCTTGCCGATCTCCGCAGCCTTCGCAAGCGATGACTCGATCTCATCCAACGTCAGTTCGGCATCGCGCTCCGGTATCTCGATTTCGTGAGCCGGCGGTGGCGCAGCTGCGATCCGCGGCTTCGGCGGCGGCGAATCGCCGTCAAGACCAAGCTCGTTCAGAATGTTCGCGATGTCGTTCTGGCCCACTTAGCAGCTCACTCGTTGTCGCCCATGGAGATCGAGAAACGCTGCCCCTCAAACTCGAACGTCACCGTTCGGCCCGAGATCGCCACGCATCGCACACCCGCCGTTGGCTCGTCGCCGATCCGCACGATCGAGCCATCGATCCGTGCCAGCGGAATCGGCCCGCCCATCACGCCCTGCAGCGTCATGGAGTCCACAGCTGCGCGCGCATCGGCAAACCGTTGCTCGCGGGCTTCGCGCTCAAGCTGTTCCCGCTCTTGTGCTTCGCGTCGAGCACGTTCCGCAGCCAGTCGCGCCGCGCGCGAGCCATCGTCCACCAACGGCTCATCGGGTGTCACCTCCGGCGCTTCAAGCAAGAACGGATCACGCGTCAGCGAGTCGGCCGGCACCTGCAACGCAACGCGGCTGCGGTCCAGCTCCTCCATCACGCCCTCCGGCACCGGCTGAATCGAACCATCGCTCGGCGTGTAGTCCACCGTGATCGCCGCGAGCACGCTCGATGCGCCAACGCCGAACAACCGCATCGCGCCGATGCCCACCGCTGCGCCCACAAGCACAAGCCCGCCAACGACAACCCGCCGCGGCACCTGCTTCTTCGGCGCCGCCGTCAGATCTGCCTCGGCTGCAAAGTCCGCGAGCAGCGGCACGCCCGAATGCTGTTGATCGTTCTGCGTCCCACCCAGGTCGTTCATGCTCCACCTCCCGCAACGGTCGCCGCCGCTTCGTCCTGGAAGAAGATGCTCAGCGTGAACTTGATGTCGATCCCACGCTCGCCCGGCTTCTGCTGCGACACGTCGAGCTCGAGCATCCGCGTGATCCGCGGCAAACGCTCGAGCCGCTGCAAGAACGAATACAGACCGGGGAAGTCGCCCGCGGTCTCCATCTCCAGCGGCTGCTCCATGTACATCGCCGCACGAATCGGCTTGCGGCTCGTGATCGACGGCGGCTCAAGACCGGCCTCCACCGCCAAGTCCGTCACCTGCCGAACAATCGCGTCCACTTCCTTATCCGACGGCAGCCTCGCCTCGATCTCAGCAACGCGACGTTCGATCTCAGCGTTCGCCGCAGCCAAGTCTTCGTTGCGGGCCGTCTCGCGCTGCAAATCTTCCATCAGCGCACGCTTGTGCGAGATCTCATCCTTCGCTTTCGCGATCGACTCGTTCTGCGGCACAAACACCGTGAAATACGCCGCGACCGGGATCGCGAGCACAAGCCCCAACATCGCAAGCTCACGTGGCTTCATGGCTCAGCCCTCCTCTACCGCAGATGCAATCTCGAACGGCTGCACGCCCTCGACCGTCTCCGGGTCCACCGCTGTGTTGAGCATGGCGTCGATCTGGAACTTGCGCAGCTCCTCCCCCTGCGCACGCTCCTGCTTGATGAACACCAGCTCAACATTGCTCAAGAGCGACGACCCCTGCAACGCCAGCAAGTAATCAGCGACCAGCGTGTTATCCACAGCCAGTCCGTCGATCTGCAAGCTGTGCGTGAAGCGCGGCGGCTCGACCTTCGGCTTCTCCGGCTCGCCCTGCTTGTCCGTCAGCGACCCCGTCTTCTTTTTCTTGTCAGCCTCAGCCGGAGGCGGCGATGGACGCAGCCGCTCCGAATCAAGCTGAACCTCGGCCAGCATCGCGCCCTCCGGCAAGCGACGCACAAGCTCAGCCACCAAAAGCGAGCGCGGCACCGGTTCGAGCAACGCAGCGGTGATGCGCGCCGTCTCGATCATCTCACCGCGCTGGTTCTGCAACTGCTTGAGCTGCTCCAGCTTGGCCGACTCGGTCTCGAACACCTGGTTGATCGCGACCTGCTCAGCCTTCACGTCTTTCCATGCCCGGCTCGTCACCATGAACGCGCCGAGCACGCCGACCATGACCACCACGAACAAGAAGAACACCACGACGAAGAACTTCGCCTCCGTCTTCTGCTCGACGTAGTCCGACGGCAGGAAGCTCCGGCCTCCGTCCTTTCCTTGCTCACCGGCCATCGCCGATCCTCCTTCAGTCGCTGGCTAGCCTCAAAGATCAGCCGGGCACAGGCACAGGCCCATCGCCGCCGCCCAACCCGGCTGAGGCTTGCTCAGATCAACACCCACCACGTGCGCGCGCTTCTCGACAGGAACGCCCGCAAACGGATCGGCCACACTGGCCGGCACACGCAGCACCTTGGCCACGCGCATGCACGACTCCGTCGACGCAGCGCCGCCACCCGCAAACACAACCGCCTCGATCGGCGTCTCGCCAAACACCGACCGGTGATGCCGAACGCCCACAGCAAGCTCATCCGTCAACGCTTCGCACGGATCGCACGCAGCCTCGCCACCACCCGCGGGCCCAGCGAGACCAACCGCCGCAAGCTCCGGTGCCGGTGCAAGCTCACGCGCACCAACAGCGATCGAGCGCGCAAACACCGGCTCGCGGCCGTGCCCGATCACCGCACGCGTCGCCGCATGCCCAAGGTCCAGATACAGCGTCGCTGCCGACTCGCCCGCACGCGACACACGCTGCAAGCCACGCAGCACCGCCACGTACTCACTCTGCATGCCGACCGGCTCAAGGCCCGACTCACGCAGCGTGTCCATCAATCGCGTCACCAGTGCGCGCGCCGCAGCCAGGCACAGCACCTCACTCTTGCCGGTGCTCGTCGGCGTCTCGAACCAACGCTGCACAATAGCCGAAGGCTCACACTTGAGCGTGTCCGCCAGATGCGCTGAGACGAGCGCGTCCATATCGACGCCGTCCACGCGAGCGAGCCGCGCCTGCGTGCATGACGTATGCGAAGCCGGCACGGTGCACACCGCGCGCTTGCCCTTGAACACGCCCTTCTTCACCCAGCCCGTTAGCGTCTGGCGCTGGAAGCCCAGCCGCGCGATCGGATCGTCGAGCAGATCGTCCGGCGTCGTCGCCTGTGCCGCTGCGTGCAGCGTCGGCCGGTCGCCCGGCGAGAACTGCAACGCCTTCAGTGTGCGCGTGCCGAAGTCGACCGCGATCGGCATGCCGCCTGAGCGACCGAGCGGCAGCTTGCCGCCGATCCCACCGCCCGCCGCGTTGCCCGCCTCAGCGTTGCCGCCCGCCTTGCCGGCCTGCTTGCCGCCCTGTTTGCCCTTAGCCGGCTTATCGCCAGCAGCAGACTTGTCCTTGCCCTTGCCACGACCGCCGAATTGAAACTTGCCGAGCGCCATCGTCGCTCCACGTCTCGGCAGGATCGCACCACAACTCACGCGCCGCGGCTCGCTCCATGCCTTGGGTCTCATCAGCTATCGGTTTGCGCTGCATCGCGCATCACGGGCCACCGCCCGACCGAGCGCCGGCGAAACCGCGCCACACCCACAACCCGCACGACCCACCAACCTCTCGGCAATCCCCAGCGACTGCCCGGGGCCCAGGCCGTTCAGTCGCGACCAGTGGCGTCCGATATCCCGAGCATGCGTTCGAGCAACGCCTTTGCTATCGGACGCGTCACCCGTTGCAATGTGTCGAGCGCACGAGGCAAGTCCCAGTGCTGCTTGTCGCGGTTACCGGTCGTGTTGCTGATGATGCGCACCTCAGCGAAGCCCATGCCCTCGTGCTGCGCGACCAAGCCGCACGCAGCACCTTCCATCGCTTCAGCGATCGCTCCCGTGCGCTCCGCCACCGCACATGCGCGCGTATCGGTGCCGGAGCATGTCGAGACCGTCGCGACGGCGCCGACAGCGTCGACCAGGCCGCAACCCAGCAACGGCTCGCGCACCAATTCAGTTAGCGCTACCGCTTGGCCGAGATCAATCAAAGGCCTTCCCGGCTGCGCGCTCACCGGCGGAAATCCCATTTCGGCCTGTGTTTCAAAGCCGTTCGGCGTCTCGATTCCGTCGTCGGCAAACACGCTGCGATCCGCCAGCACGACCGCACCGATCTCCAGCCCGCTGCCCGCATATGCGCCCGCCACGCCGATGTTCAACAGCACGCGCATCGGCCCGTGTGATGCGACACACCTTGCCACCGCAGCCGCAGCATTGGCCTTGCCGACACCCGTCCGCAGCAGCACGACATCGCGCGACGTCGTCCACTGCCAAGGCTCGCCCGGTGCTTGCATGCCGAGCGCGCGGGCCACCGCCTCGGCCTCCGCCGGCGCAGCCACCGCGATGAGCAGCAGCGGCTCAAAGGCATCGTCATCGGCAATAGGGGAAGTCCCCATGTCTGCTTCCATGCGCTCCGCTTTCGTAGCCCCGCCACCCTAGCATCATCGCGTTGCTCCACGACAGACGAAACGACATCTGCGGCCGCCGGTAATACGAAGTAAGTGCACGCATCGGCGGTCACTGCGCCCGGCGTTCACCGCCGGCAGGGAACAACGGACACGGAGATCGGCATGGCCCCCAAATTTAAAGCCACAACCCGCCCCGGCATGGCCGGCAAGCTCGTTATCGCGGCCCTCGTGCTCG
>JBCCQU010000011.1:0-14352 GCA_039208875.1 Planctomycetota bacterium | reverse complement strand
GTCGGCGGGCGGGGTTGGGTCGCAGGCTTGGCTGAAAAACTTGTTAGTCTGCACTAAGTCAGGCAAAAACACTGGCATTTCTGCCCAGGATGCCTTGGTGCTTTGGGGGCATCGCTTGGCGTTTAGTTCCAGCTGCAGCCCTTTGGCCATTTCACCTTGGCCTGCAGCTCGGCCCGGGCGATCGTCGAGGCGAGCCGGTCCAGATCACGCCGGAGGATCGCGACGCGGGCCATGGCTGACGACTCGGCGAGCAGCTCGTAGCGGATGTTGCCTTCCGTGGTGAGTGCGAAGGCGATGAGCTCCAGCACGGCGTTGGACGGCACGTCCTCGTTGCGGAGGTACGGCAGCAACGACTCGGCAGCAGCCAGATGGGCGAGCGGGCCGGTCTCGAGATTGTGCTCGATCCATCGGCGGAGGTTGTCCATCGCTTCGGCAGCTTCCTCGGCGTCGGGATCCATGGCCGGCTCGAGCATGGCCTCGCGGAACAGCCGTTGCTCGTCGGGCTCCGACTCGGAGAGGATCGTGGCCCGGCAGACGCCCTGCAGCAGCAGATTGAACCGGCCGTCCGGCAGCTTCTCGTGCTGCACGATCTGCCCGACGCACACCGCGGGCCGGACCGGCGGCTGCGAGAGCGGCGGCGTCTCCGCGGCTTCCTCGGCGTAGGTCGCCATCGCGATCTGCCCCGAGCCGTCGAGCGCAGCTTCGACCATCTGGCGATACCGCGGCTCGAAGATGTGCAGCGGCAGCACCTGCTGCGGCAAGAGCGACACCGAATCCAGCGGGAAGATCGGGATCGGCTTGCCGAAGTTGACCTGGATGGAGACTTCTTCGCTCATGGATTGCTGTTCGTGCTGTGCGCTTGCGGCGATGCGATCTCGGAATCAGTCGGCCAAGGGATCCGGGCGGTAGAGCTTGGTGTTGAGGGCCCAGACGCGTTCGGTGAAGTTGCCGCGCCGCTCGAAGGCTGCAGCGTCGGTCGGTCGTGCTGCATCGAGCGCCACGTCGAGCTTGGCGTCAATGTTGTCGAGGTGATGGATGAGGATGGCTTCGGGCGTCATGGGGATGCGAGCGGCGCCGTATTCGGGCACGCCGTGATGGCTGAGGATGATGTGCTGGAGCACTGTCAGCATGCCGGCCGGCAGCCGGGTGCCGGTTTGCCGCATGACTTGCTGGGCCTTGTCCTGCAGCATGATCGCGCCCTCGACGATGTGGCCGATGAGCTCGCCGCGATCGGAGTAGCTGAAGGCTCGGTCGTAGACGAGTTCGCGCGTCTTGCCGAGGTCGTGCAGGAAGAGGCCGATCATCACGATGTCGCGATTGATGCGCGGATACAGCGGGCACACCGCGTCGGCGAGCTTGACGAGGCTGAGCGTGTGCTCGAGCAGGCCGCCGAGCCGGGCGTGGTGCATGCTCTTGGCAGCGGGGGCGCGGCGGAAGGCTTCCATCAAGTGCTCGTCGGCCAGGTACGTCTCGATGAGCGCCTTCGACGCGGGATGCTCGAGCGTGTCGAGCAGCGACTTGAGCTCGGCGAACATGTCATCGGGCTCGCGCTCGGTCGCTGGCAACAATTCGCGATATTGCTCGGGCGTTGGGTCGATCGGATCGATCTGATGGATGATGACCTGCAGTTCGCCCTGGTAGTCCTGGGTCTCGCCCTCGATGTAGACAAAGCCGTCGGGCGGCAGCCGTTCGTACGTCGCTTCGTCGATCGACCACATGCGTGCGGTCGCCGAGCCGGAGCGATCGCCGAGGATGGCGCGGAGGTAGGGCTTGTCGGATTTGGTTCGGCCGAGCTGGGTGTTGGTGATGCTGAAGGCGCCGCGGATGCGCTGCGACGGTACAAAGTCGGCGATGAACTTGCGGTCGACGGTTGTGGTCATGCCGGCAGCGTATCGCAGCCCGCATGCCCCAGCCGCGCATAGCCTTGCGGATGCCAGATGTTTCGCTGCTCGATGCCTTTCCCACCCCGTCCGACTCGCCGTTCGTGATCGAACACATCGCTGAGGAGTTCACGAGCGTGTGCCCGAAGACGGGCCACCCCGACTTTGGCGTGGTGACGGTGCTGTACGAGCCCAAGCCCGGCAACGCGGGCGGGCAGTGCGTGGAACTCAAGAGCCTGAAGATGTATCTCCAGAGCTTCCGCAACGAGGGCATCTTCTACGAGGCGGTGACCAACCGCATCCGCGATGATCTCGCGACGTTCATGTCGCCCGGTTGGCTCGTGGTGAAGACCGACTGGCGAGGCCGCGGCGGCATCCGCAGCGTGATCCGCGCGACGCACGGCGACGTGCCGGTTGCGTGGTTAACCGCGTGACGAGCTAGCCGCCATACTTGCTGAGCAGGTCGAGGATGCGTGGCTGATTCTGTTCGATGCGCAGGCTCGTGCGCATGGCTGCGAGCGCCGCGTCGAGCGCTGCCGTATCGCGCCGCTCGGACCACACATAGCGGTTGAGTTGGCAGACGGCTATGCCGTTGTGGGCGGGATAGTGCTGGGCGTTGAGCTGCGTTGCTCGGGTGAACGCAGCCAGCGCGTCTTGGTAGCGCCGGCTCCGGAACTCCGCGGAGCCGAGCCGCTCGAAGGCCTCAGCAGATGGTTGCAACGCGATGACCTGGCGCACGGTGCCGGCCATTTCCGCGAAGCGTGCCTCCCGGCCGTAGCTGTCGGCGAGGTTGAGCAACAGCTCCGGCGTCGGTTGCATGAGTTCGGTCGCGGCCTCGAACTGTCCGATTGCCTCGGCGTGGCGACCCATGCCGGCGTATGCGGTGCCGAGATTGACCCGCGCCGGGCCATCGCTGGGATTGATCGATGCCGCCCGCTCGGCATACGGCAAGGCTTGCCCGGCTTCGTCGTTCTGCAGCAACGCGCTCGCGAGATTCAGATTGGCGTTGAAGTCGTCGGGCCGGATTGTCAGTGCCCGCAAGTAGGCGCGGACGGATTCGTCGATGCGGTCGAGGAGTTGCAAAGCGAGGCCGTGCAGATATTGAGCGTCGAAGTTCTGCGGCTCGATGCGGGCCGCCTCGCCGTACCGCTGCTCGGCGAGTTCGTAATCGCCGCGCTCGCGATAGATATCGCCCGCGCCGAGGTAGGCATCGGTCAGCTCTGGGTTGATCGCGATGGCCCGCTCAAACTCGGCGAGTGCTGCCGCCCGATCGCCGGAGGCTGCGAGGGTGCGGGCCTCGTCGGCTGCGTCCTGGGCTGCCTGCTGATCGCTCGTTGTTGCCACTGGCGCGGTCGCCGAGGTGGGCGCATCGTCGTTGCTGCGGAAGATCTGGCAGCCCGCGAGGCCCGAGAGCAGCACCGCTGCGGATGCTGTGGCGAGCAGAGTTGGCCGAATCCGAGCGCGTTGGTCCATCTTCATGCTCCTTCGATCGGTCGCGTTCGCAGCTTGGGTGCACAAAGCGGGCGGATGTCGATGTTGCGCGGCAGGCGGGTGAGCGGGTCTCGGTCAGTTCTCGATGAGGCGTCGCAGCCGATTGGCGTTGAGCTTGTCGAGCGGCGTTCCGGCGTCGCTCTCGCCCTTGGGCGTTTCCAGCACCATGGGTACGCCCTGCAATTCGGGGCGGTTCACGATGGCTGCGAAGCCAGAGTTACGCAAACGCCGGGTCGTTCGGCCGATGGTTCCCTCGCCGATATGGGCGTGGCGGTCGCGCCGGCTGCCCACCTCGCCGATGGAGTCGTTGAGGTGCACCGCTTTGAGATGGCTCAGGCCGCAGTGGTGATCGAAGTCGTCGAGCACAGCGTCGGCCGGTGCGCGCTCGCTGAAGTCGTACCCGCCGGCGTGCGCATGGCAGGTGTCGAAGCAAAAGCCGACGCGATCGGGCTCGCCGGTGGCCTCGATGATGAGCGCGCGCAGCTCGCCTAGCTCCTCAAACGTTCGGCCGAGGTTCGAGCCCGAGCCGACGGTGTTCTCCAAGCACGACACGACTGACACACCGGCTGTGCGCTTGAAGAGCGTCTTGTATGCCTTGGCGATGCGCTTCAGGCCTTGCTCAGCGGTCGACGTGGTGTATGCACCGGGATGGTGCACGAGGAACGGGATGCCCAGCTCGGCGCAGTATTCGATCTCGATGACCATGAGGTCGATTGACTTCTTCCACAGCTCATCGTCGGGGCTTGCAAGGTTTATGAGATAGCTCGCGTGGCTCACGGTGCGATCGTGCCAGCCGAGGCGTTTGATCTCTGCCTGCCAGTCTTCGGCTGCGGAGGCATCGAGCGGCTTGGCCTTCCATTGCCGTTGGTTCTTTGTGAACACCTGCACGCAATCGAGCTTGAGCTGTTCCGCCTCAGCCAGCGCGTTGGTCATGCCGCCAGCTACCGAAAGATGCGAACCGATGAACATGCGGTGAGCGTACGCGACTTCTTGAAGACATTGAAACGCGAAGATCGCGAAGAACGCAAAGAGGCTTTACGTGCAGCGTTACGTTGCCCAATCGGCGAGAACCAATTACATCTTTCCACTCTTCTCTCTTTGCGCTCTTTGCGACCTTCGCGTTCCATCTCTTCTCTGTGCCCTCCGCGTTCGCCCTCCGCTTCTCCGCGTTCAAGTACGCTCACAGCATGGCTCACGATCTCACCGACCGCATCGCTGTTGTCACGGGCGCCAGTGCCGGGATCGGCATGGCCACCGCTCGCCTGCTCGCAACGTCCGGCGCGAGGGTCGTCATTAATGCCCGCCGCGAGCCGAAGCTGCGTGATCTGTCGCAGGAACTCGGCGTTGATCGCGCGCAGGTCGTCGCTGGCGATGCAGCCCATCCCGAGACGGTCGATGCGATGCTCGACGCTGCGAAGAAAGCGTTCGAACGCGAGGCCGATCTCGTGGTGGTCAACGCCGGCAGAGGCTTGTCGGGCAGCGTGATGACCAGCGATCCCGATGAGTGGGACGAGATGATCCGCACAAATCTGGTCGGCGCGTCGTGGCTCTTGCGGAAAGCCGGCGAACGCATGCTGGCCGACATAGAGGCTGCGGGCGATTGGCTTGCTCGGCCGCACGACATCGTTGTGCTCGGCTCGACCGTCGGTCGGCACATCTCGCCGTTCAGCTCGATGTACGGCTCGACGAAGTTCGCTGTGAATTCGCTCGCTGAAGCGCTGCGTCGCGAGCTGGGGCCCAAGGGCGTCCGCGTCACGCTGATCGAGCCGGGCATCGTGGCCAGCGAGTTTCAGGCTGTGGCCGGCTACGACGACGAATGGCACCGGACCGTCGGCGATCGCGTCGGCCCGCTGCTCACCGGCGACGACATCGCCGAGACGATTGGCTGGGTGTGTGCACAGCCCACGCGCGTCCACCTGGGCGACATCGTCATCCGCTCGACGCGGCAGGACTATCCCTGAGCTATCGGCTGCAGCGCTTAGCGGTGACGGCGGGCTGCGACAAAGCCACCCAACACGAGCGCAGCCGCGGCCCCCGGTGTCGGGACGAGTGTGACTGTGAGCACCGCGTTCGTGTCAAAGAAGTCGTTGCCGAAAACAACTGAGTCGGTCAACGAGGTGTTGAGGTCGAAATCGAAGGCCGAGCCGTCGGCGAGGATGCCGGTAAGCGTGACATCCCGGTCGGCGATGGTAAATGCCTCGCCGAGAACGAGTTCGGTGAGTTCGGCGCCGTCGAGGAAGAACGAGGTGCCGAACAGGTTGACCGTGCTGTCGGTGAAAGCGGCGAACATTTCGCCGACAGTGCCGCCTGAAACGTTGACTTTGCTACCCGAGAAAGCGTCGAAGTCACTGCCGACGGCACCGCCGGAGATATGAACCGTGCTTCCGGAGTTGGCGTTGAAGCCCGCGTCGACGGAGCCGCCGGAGATGTTCACCGTGGTGCCGGAAAAGGCATCGAAGTTGGTGCCGACGAGGCCGCCGGAGATATTGGTCGTACTGCCGGAGTTGGCGTCGAAGAAATTGCCGACGAAGCCGCCGGAGACATTGACCGTGCTGCCAGAGAAGGCGTTGGCGTCGTTGCCGACGGAGCCGCCTGAGATGTTGACCGTGCTGGCGGAGTTGGCGTTGAAGAAACTTCCGACAGAGCCGCCGGAGATGTTGACCGTGCTACCGGAGTTCGCGTCAAAGTCGCTGCCAACGGAGCCGCCGGACACGTTGACGGCGCTGCCGGAGTTGGCGGTGAAGCCGCTGCTAACGGAGCCGCCGGAGATGTTGACGGTGCTGCCGGAGTTTGCCGCGAAGCCGCTGCCGACGGATCCTCCGGAGATGTTGACCTCAACATTCGAGCCTGAGCCATCGATGGGGCCGGCGCTGAACAACGAAAAAATCGTGCCGCCGTCGAAGAGGTTGAGTTGGCTGTCGGAGCCGAGGGTGTCGCCGAAGAGGAACGCCGGCGTGACGAACGCATCACCAACGAAGATGTCTCCATCGCCGATCAGGGTGCCGGTGACGGCTCCGGGCACGTCAAAGATCGAGCCGGGCGGCACGGTACCGATGTTAAAGACGGTGTCGAACCCGGCCGGATCGGACTGGGCCGCGGCCGGGGCCACGAGACCCGAAGCAAGCATCAAAACAACAGCACGGGGGGTCATTCGAAAGTTATGCATGGTGTGTCTCCCTTCTACTCGGATGAGCGTACATGGAGCCGATCCGGGTGCGGCTGTTGCCTCACTTGCGCACGTTGGTGCAGCGTAGAGAGCTACCCCCAGATCTACGAGATAATCCATCGAGATTTGTTTCCGGTTTACGTCAACGCTTTCGGCGGGGTGGCTCGCGGGTGCCTATCTGCATGAAATTACCCGGACACTAACGCCAAGTGAGCAACTGAAATCGCGTCCAATAAGGCTGCAATCGGCACAGTCCGCCCGGGATTGGCGGCTGTTGATAACCGCTCGATGGTGAAGTACGAGTTTCCGCGCACGCTCTCCCCTGAAAGCATGGCGGCCTTGCTGCGACCAGCCGGCCTCCATCGAAAACCATGGAGAGATCAGACATGAACGCGAAGACACCGCTTGCCGTTGCAGCCATCCTCACCGGCTCAGCCTGTGCGCAAACCATCAATTTCAGTGCTGACCGTGCCACAGCTGAGATCGGCGACACGATCACGTGGACGGTCGAGCTGACCGGCTCCAGTCCGCTCGCGTTCGTGCACTTCTTTGACATGAACATCAATGCGTCCTTCGCAGCCGGTCAGGCTTCGATGTTCAGTGATTCGCTGAGTTCGATGTTCATGCCTCGCACGCCGGGTGTGCCGGTCGGCGCGTCCCTTGTGGGCGTGTCGGGTGGCCAGTCCGCGCTTCTTGATTCGTTCAACCTCACGGCCGGCGATGTCACGCTCGGCACGTTCACGGTGGTTGCCGGTGCTGAGGGCGACCTGAGCTACAGCATCGTTGACGGCGGGTTGAACAACGCCGACATCATCAGCGGCCGCATCGGCAACGAGTTCGGCCCCGAGGCTTACAACGGCGCATCAGTGTCGTCCGACACAGTGTCGATCGTGCCGACGCCCGCGTCCGCAGCATTGCTGAGCCTTGGTGGTGCCGTGGCGATCCGTCGCCGGCGATAGACGCCCGACGCACTCGAAGCATGTTGAGATCGCAGCCTCCGTCGGTCAGCCGGCGGAGGTTGTTGTTTCTGCTCGCGACTGGTTACGGGAAGATGCCGCGGACGGCGTAGGCCTTGCCGATGTGCTCGAGGGCTGCGAGGTAGGAGGCGGTCCGCAGGTCGCACTTGAAGCGTTGCCGCGCGAGCCTCGTTCGACGTGCAGCCATCACCATGTGACGGTTGAGTTCGCGGTCGACCTGGTCGCCGTCCCATGTGACGCAGCTCTTGTTTTGCACCCACTCGAAGTACGAGACGGTGACGCCACCGGCGTTGGCCAGGATGGCCGGGATGACCTCGATGCCGCGCCGCATGAGTTCGCGGTCGCCGGCCGGGTCGCACGGGGCGTTGGCTGCCTCGACGACGACCTTGGCATCGATGAGCCCGGCCTCGCGTTCCTTGATCATCTGCTCGAGGGCTGCGGGGATGAAGACATCGACGGGCGTCGAGTAGAACTCGTCGCTGGAGATGGCATCGGCGGAGAGGCCGGTCGCAGCGCCGGCCCCCGTGGTGGCTCCTGTGCTGGCGTCTTTGCCGTAGCCCGCCACGCCGCCGTTGGTCTGGCAGTGCTTGGCGAGAGCCTCGGTGTCGACGCCGTCGTCGTTGCGAATGGCGCCGGTGTGGTCCATGACGGCGACGATCTTGGCGCCGAGGTCCGCGAGGATTCGGCCCGCCCAGCCTCCGACGTTGCCGTAGCCGAGAATGCTGACGCGCATGCCTTCGAGGCTGATGCCGAGATCGGGCACCATTTCGGCGATGACATCGACGACGCCCTGGCCGGTTGCCTTTTCGCGTCCGAGGCTGCCGCCGAACTCGACCGGCTTGCCGGTGACGGAGCGCAAACCATCGAAGGAGTTGGACTGGCTCTGGCTCATCATGTAGGTGTCCGCGAACCACGCCATCATCTGCGCGTTGGATCCGACGTCGGGCGCAGGAATGTCGTAATCGGGCCCGATCATGGGCGTGATGGCCGAGGTGAAGCGTCGCACGACGCGTTGCAGTTCTCCCTCGGATAGTTCGCGTGGGTTGCACTTCACGCCGCCCTTGCCGCCGCCGTAGGGGATGCGGACGAGCGAGCACTTCATGGTCATGAGCAGGGCGAGTGCCTTGACATCATCGAGGTGTGTCTCGGGGTGGAAGCGGAGGCCGCCCTTGTACGGGCCGAGTGCGTTGTTGTGCTGCACGCGGTAGCCCTTGAAGAGCCGATGGTGGCCGTCGTCCATGCGCACGGGGAAGTGCACCATGACTTCGTTCTTGGGCTGGGCGAGAATAATGCGGACACGGTGCTTGAGATCGAGGATCTCGGCGCTGTGCAGCATGGTCGCGACGGTCTGGGTGTAGAGGTTGTTGGGATCGGTCGGGAAGCCGAGCTCTTCAAAGATCGGGTCGCGAGTGATTTCGTTGGATCCAGCGCTGGTTGGCGCAGCGGTTGGTGCAGTGGTCATCGGAGTAGCTCCGTAGTTGTCGCGCGGACGTTGCCGCAGCAACGCCGCTCCATCTCGGTGCTATCGGCAAAGGTCGGCTCTGTCTTGCACCGATCCGATAAAGGTAGACCATGATGCCGCGCCCACCCACTCCGAGAGGGCGATGATTGAGCATGGTCCTTTACTCCGCAGCCGATCTCATCTGGGCAACACGCATCAAGGGCACAGCCGATCAGCTCGGTGTGCCGTGCCGACCGGCGCGCGATGTTGCGATGCTCGAAGCGCGCTTGGCCGACAGCGATGTCCGCGCGCTCATCCTCGATCTGGAGGCACCCGAGCCTGCGCTGGCGATGCTGAACCGATTACGAGGGCCGGAGGCATCCGACGAGGAGCGCAGGATCCGCGTGATGGCCTTTGGGCCTCACGTCGCGGTCGAGCTGTTTCAGCAGGCTCGCGACGCCGGGGCCAACGACGTGCTGGCCCGGGGCGCGTTCGATCGGCATCTGCCCGATTTGCTCCTGCAGTTGGAAGCACGGGGGTAGGTCGCCCCTTCACGAATCCGGAAAAATTCTCGTCTCAGGCGGCGTTTCGGGTCGGAGCCCTGATCAAACCAGATCCAAACCGGGACCAAAGTCCGGCAGATGCCACCTCGTCCGTAACCCGATAGCCAATGTAAAGCATGCGGGCGGCCGTCTGCCCGCGCCTAGTATCTGTTGGTCGAGAAGGTGTCGGGCTGTGGGAGGCTCGGCATTTGACACCAGAGTTGAACCCTTAGCCGTTTCCAACGCCGTTCTCGGCAGCGGAGACACGCCCGACCGATGCTGTCGGCCGGGCGAAGGCATCTTGCCCGCGGTCGCTTTCTCGACCACGCCGCGGACCGGCTGCCGAAAGCAGGAAACACACCGCATGATCGATGAGACGCTGATCGCTTCGCTGGGCCTGATTGACGACGAGGCCGAGCAGATGATGTCCGCTGCGCTGGGCGATGCCGAGCCGGACATGGACGCCCTGCTGGGTGAGAATGTTGCCGACCTGAAGCCGGGCCGCCTGATTAAGGGCCGCGTGCTGGGCATGGCCGGCGATGACGTCGTGATCGAGGTCGGCCTCAAGAGCGAAGGCCTCATCCCCAAGGAAGAGTTCCGCGATCAGGAAGTCCGCGTCGGCGATGAGATCGACGTGCTGCTCGAATCGCTCGAGGGGCAGGACGGCGTGATCCAGCTCAGCCGTCGCAAGGCCGAGCGCCTCCTCAACTGGCAGCGGCTCGTCGACACCACCAAGGAAGGCGACGACGTCGAAGGCACCGTCACCCGCAAGATCAAGGGCGGCCTGCTCGTCGATATCGGCGTGCCCGCCTTCCTCCCGGCCAGCCAGGTCGACGTCCGTCGGCCGCACAACCTCGACGAGTACATCGGCCGCCGCATCCGCGCGTCGATCCTCAAGATCGACACCGATCGCCGAAACATCGTGGTCAGCCGCCGCAAGCTCATCGAGGTCGAGCGGTCCGAAGCGAAGCGCCGCCTGCTCGGCACGCTCAAGGAAGGCGATCTCGTCACCGGCACCGTCAAGAACATCGCGGACTTCGGCGTCTTTGTCGATCTCGGCGGCATCGACGGCCTACTGCACATCACCGATATGTCGTGGGGCCGCGTCAACCACCCGTCCGAGCTCGTGCAGGTCGATCAGAAGCTCGAGGTCAAGGTCCTCAACATCGACTTCGACAAGGAAAAGATCGCCCTTGGCCTCAAGCAGATGGAGTCGAGCCCCTGGGAAGAGATCGAGGCCCGCTACCCCGTCGGCAGCCGCGTCACCGGCAACGTCGTCAACCTCATGTCGTACGGCGCGTTCGTGCGGCTCGAGGACGGCATCGAAGGCCTCGTCCACATCTCCGAGATGTCGTGGACACGCCGCATCAACCACCCGTCCGAGGTGGTCGAGCCCGAGCAAGAGGTCGATGTCGTCGTCCTCGAGATCGACAAGAACAAGCAAGAGATCAGCCTCGGCATGAAGCAGACCGAGGTGAACCCGTGGGAGCTCGTGGGCGAGAAGTACCCGCCCGGCACCGTCATCAAGGGCGAGGTTCGCAACCTGGCCAACTATGGCGCGTTCATCGAGATCGAGCCGGGCATCGACGGCCTGCTGCACGTCACCGATATGTCGTGGACCAAGAAGGTCACGCACCCCAACGAAGAAGTGCAGAAGGGCGACGAGGTCGAGTGCGTCGTGCTCGAGGTCGACCAAGAGAAGCAGCGCGTCTCACTCGGCGTGAAGCAGCTCACTGAGGATCCGTGGGCCGAGGCCATTCCCAGCGCGTACCAGCCCGGCATGGTTGTCCGTGGCGAGGTCACAAAGATCACCAACTTTGGTGTCTTCGTCGAGCTCGAGGACAACCTCGAAGGCCTGTTGCACATCTCCGAGCTGGCCGACTTCAAGGTCGAGAACCCGCAAGATGTCGTCAAGGCCGGCCAAGAGGTTGACGTCAAGATCCTCCGCGTCGACATCTCCGATCGCAAGATCGGCCTGAGCCTCAAGCGGGCCCAGTGGGGCGACACCTCCGACGGCGGCGGTGGCGGCGGCGACAACTACGACTTCGGCCCGTCCGATATGCCAAGCTCCGGCGGCATGGGCGACCACGACGCCATGGGCACCGACAAGATCCAGTTCTGAGCCGCCAGCCCATCCCCCAGTCCGGCTGACAGCTCAGCCGGTCGCTCGGCCGCACATCCAAAAACAACCACAGCCGGGGACGCTCAAGCGTCTCCGGCTTTCTTTGTGCATACTTGTGGATCGGCGTCGGGCGGGCAGAGGCTCGGCCGGAGCGGCTTCAGCAAAGCGCCAAGAAGCTGAAGAACGCGAGCAGAGCGATGCGACGCTGATACACACTGAAGCGAAGGAGTCCGGCCATTTTGCGTTGTGCTCTCGTAACAGGTCTTCGATTGATTGCTGCCCGGCGGGCCCGGCCCGCTGTGGACCAGAGCAACGCCGACGGAGAGGTATGTCAACCCGCGTGCCAGAATGCGCGCTCGGCGATTCCAGGCACCATCGCGGTCGTCTGCGCAGTCGCGATGCGCACAGGCATCACCGCACGCCGCGCCGCGGCAACATCGTCGCTCGCCGCAGCGCTAGTGCTCGGCCTTGCCAGTCCGATAACCGCCGTAGCCCAACCTGAACCGCTCGGCAGCGACAGCGTGACCGAAACCCAGGCCGGTGCGGCGTTTCGCGTCGTCGAGGGCTGGATCGTCGGCTGGTCGGTGCCCGTAGAAACCCCAGAGGCGGCCAGGCTCGAGGTTCCCGCGGCTCAGGTCACGCTTCGGCTGGCCGGGGGCCGTGTCGGCTCGGGCTTGGCGTCGGGGCCCGGCTCGATTCGCCTCGCTACTCGCGAGGCCCAGCTCTCAGCCGAGCGGAGCGCACTGGGCGGCAACGACGCGTTGGCTGCGGGCAACAGGTTGCAGATGGCCCGCCGGCTTGACGTCTTCCTCGAACTCGCGCAGCCGCCAGTGCCGGTGGGGGAGCTGGCGTTGCTCATGCCGCGGCTCGGGGCCAGCCCGGGCGTGCAAGGGCTCGCTGCCCGCCTCGGCAATCAGTGGCGGTACGCCATGCCCGCCGATGTCGAAGACGATACCGCGTCATCGCTCGCTGCGGTGCTGCTGGGCTCGGCCGACGCCGTGGCCGACTCGCCCGCGCAGCTCGCCGAGCGTGACGGCGTCACGTTCTACACCTTCCGCACCGTCCACCTCACGCGCGATCGCGACGGCGCGCTGATCGCGCTGCATCGCGGCGAGCGGTACGTCGAGCCCGGCGAGATCACCGAGCAACGGCTGCGCGACGGCGCGACCTCAATCGCTGACTACCTCGCGCGACAATTGACGAATGACGACATCGATTCGCTCGATGCTTCGCTCGTGCGGTACGCCCTCGTCCGCGCGCACAATGCACGCCTCATGCCGATCGGCCGCGATGCGCTCACGCTGCCAGATCGCGACGGCGTCGCGCGTGATCCGGTCGCCGATGCGGTGATGGATGCAGTGGTCGCGCCGTATCTCCGCGAGGGCTTGCTCGAAGCTGAGGGCTTGCCGGACGGCACAGCTGCGCGCGCATTGTTTGATGCAACGGCTGAGTTCGCTTGGACGGGCCGCGTGCGTGAGGCGATCGGGCTTTGGGCCATGGCTGAGGTGTTGCAGGACGATGCGGACCGAGAGCGTTTGCGTGACGATCTGCGTTCGCTCATCGCGGCTGCCGGCGCGGACAACGCCGTTGCGCTGATGCCGTGGATCGACATGGCCGAGCGCGAGCTGTACGTCGATGGCGAGCGGCCTTCGGCTGTGCTGTTCCGTCAGGTGCGCGAGCAGTTGTGGCGGTTCCAGGTGCAGGCTGACGACGTCTCCCGCGACGATCGCGATTTCGTCGGCGGCATCGTGTTCACCCGCGGCGGTGCGCAGCTTCCCGGTGATACCACCGCGAGGGCGGTCACATTCGCAGCAGCTGCGCTACGCGATCCCGAACTCACGACCGCGGACGAGCGTTCGGCGGAGATTCGTCGGCTGCTGGCCGCGTGCCGGTTCGTGCTGCAACTCGTCGTCGAGCCGGTCGACAGCTACCAGTTTGCCGAGGGTCGTTCGGCGGTTGGCGGCGTGCGCGCAACGCCGGCCGATGCTGTTATCCGTCCCGCCGGCTCGGCCCTCACGCTGCTGATGCTGATCGAGACGCTGGACAGTCTCCGGGCCGTCGCCAACGCCGCGGATTAGACGCTCGGAAGCCCGTTTTCGCCCGAGTTTCGCAGTCCGGAAACACAGCGTGCAAACGTGATTTTGCCTATGATCTGCGACGCGCCCGAGGCCGGGCTCGGGCGATCTGAACACGTCTGTTCATCGCTGCTGCCGGCCTCCTTCACGGTGGGTTTGCATGGCTGACGATCCGACGAATGGCACGCCGCCGGAAGGCGACGCAACAGGCGATACGGGCGACAACACGCCGGGCGATTTGTCCGCAGGTGATTTGGCTGGCGCTCCCGCTGGCAGAACGCCCGAGGGCGGCACGCTGCTCGACCTGCAGATCGAATCCGAACTGAAGGACAGCTACCTCACCTATGCGATGAGCACCATCATGGACCGGGCCCTGCCCGACGTCCGCGACGGTCTCAAGCCCAGTCAGCGGCGCATCCTCGTCGCGATGAACGACCTCGGCCTACGCCCCGGCAAGAAGCACCTCAAGTGCGCGAAGATCTGCGGCGACACCTCCGGCAACTACCACCCGCACGGCGAGTCGGTCATCTATCCGACGCTCGTGCGGATGGCCCAGGATTTCTCGCTGCGCTATCCGCTCGTCGACGGTCAGGGCAACTTCGGTTCCATCGACGCCGATCCGCCCGCCGCGATGCGCTACACGGAGGCGCGCATGGCG
>JBCCQU010000010.1:0-14433 GCA_039208875.1 Planctomycetota bacterium | reverse complement strand
GCGTGCAGTTGTACAACGGCATCGAGGTCGTGTGGACTCGGCTGTACGACAGTCGGCCCGCCTCGCTCGATGTCAGCATCAGCACCGATCGCTTGCCGGGGTCGAACACGGACTGGCGGCTGCGGGTGTTCAACGGCTCGTTCCAGGAACGGGCTGTGACGCTGCGCGACGTTGTGCCGCCGGATACCGAGCGCTTGCCGGTGGTGCACATCGTGCCGAGCCGCATGCGTGCCGCGGTTGGTGAGGAGACGCGATTTATCGCGAGGCCGCACCGTTTGGCGAGCGGTGAGACGCTTGAGGACGTGTTCTGGAGCTTCGGCGGCGATCCGCTAGCCGACTTCGACGCTGTCGGCGATGTCGCGGATTGGACGTTCGACGCGCTTGGCGGCGTTGATGTCAGCGTTGTCGCGACGACGTCCGAAGGCAGGCGGTTGCGATCGGCGATTCGCGTGTACGTCGACCCGTAAGAGCTGGACTGTGATAACTCGGGCCGGTTAGCTCCGCGTCTCGTGCATGAGTGTCTCGAAGGTGCCGGCCGCCTCGGGCGAGTCGGGCTCGGCGCCGTTCGGCGGAAAGCGCTGGATGTACGAGCCGTCGTGCTGAAGATCCCACGCGTTGCGGTGGTCACGGACCATGACCTCGATGATGCGCGCAAGGCGGCGCTTGGCTGATGCGTCGTGCACCGGCACGATGGATTCCACGCGGTTGTTGAGGTTGCGGTACATCCAGTCTGCTGAGCCCATAAGCCACACGCCGTTCTCGGGCGCTTCCTCGCCATCGGCGAAGTGGAAGATGCGGCTGTGCTCGAGGAATCGGCCGATGACGGAGATAACGCGGATGTTGTCGCTGAGACCGGGCACGCCGGGGCGGACGCAGCAGAAGCCGCGCACGATGAGCGTGATCTGCACGCCGGCGCGGCTGGCGGCGTAGAGGCGATCGGCGATGCGTCGATCCTCGAAGCTGTTGAACTTGGCGACGATGCGCGCCGGTCGACCCTTCTGGGCGTTCTTGATCTCGCGATCGATCAGCTTGTTGAAGCGTGCGCGCATGGTGGTGGGCGCGACGAGCAGCTCGTTGTATTCGGTCTGTTGGCTGCGACCGGTCAGCAGGTTGAACAGGCTGACCACGTCGTCGGTGATGGCGGGATTGCAGGTGAGCAGGCCGAGGTCGGTGTAGAGCTGAGCGGTTTTGGAGTGGTAGTTGCCCGTGCCGAGATGGGCGTAGCAGCGCAGGCCGCTGCCCTCGCGTCGCACGACGAGCGAGCATTTGCAGTGCGTCTTGAGGCCGATGACGCCGTAGGCCACGTGCACGCCGTGCTTCTCGAGCTGCCGGGCGAAGCGGACGTTGGCCGACTCATCGAAGCGTGCGCGCAGCTCGACGAGGCACGCCACCTGCTTGCCGGCCTCGGCGGCGCGGATCATGCTCGCGACAAAGGGCGAATCGCGGCTCGTGCGGTAGATGGTTTGTTTGATCGCGAGCACGTCGGGGTCGCGGGCGGCTGCAGCGACGAAGCGTTCGACGGTCGCGGTGAAGCTGTCATACGGATGGTGCAGCAGCACGTCGCGTTCGCGGATGACCGCGAAGATGTCGGGGTCGGCCATGGCTGGCGGCGCGTCGAGCGGGGCGGCCAGCACCTGCGGCACCACGGGCACCCAAGGCGTGTGCTTGAGGTCCGGGCGTTCGAGGTCGGCGAGCTGAAAGAGGTCGGTGTATTCGAGCGGGCCGCGGCGTTCGTAGATGTCTTCGTCGGCGAGGCCGAGCTCGTCGGCAACGAACTCGACAACGTCGTCGGCGTGCTCGGGCTGCACTTCGAGGCGCACAGCCTTGGCGAATCGCCGCAGATGCAGCTCGGCTTCGACGTGCTGCAGCAAGTCGTCGACATCTTCGTCTTCGTCGAGCTCTATCGCGGCGTTGCGCGTGATGCGGAAGGGCGTCACGCTGCGCACATCGAGGCCGGGAAACAGGTCATCAAGGTTGTTGACGATCAGTTCGTCGAGGGGCAGCAGCTTGGTGACGTTCGGATCGTCGTCACCCGGTACTCGGATGAAGCGGCTGAGGACATCGGGGATTTTGATGCGCGCAAAGCTGCGTTCTTCGGAGCCGGGCGGTGTGACGATGACGCCGAGGTTTTCCGAGAGGTTGGAGATGAACGGGAAGCGGTGCCCGGGATCGACCGACAGCGGCGTGAGGATCGGGAAAACGTTGATGCGGAAGTAGTCGCCGAGTTGTTCTCGCTCGTCTTCGGAGAGGTCGTCGTGTCGGACGATGTGGATGCCGGCCTTGGCGAGCGCGGGCGAGACTTCGTCGTGCCAGAGCCGGGCTTGCTCTTCCTGCAGTTCGACAACAACATCGCGGATGCTGGAGAGCACGTGCTGCGGTGTGAGGCCGTCGGGCTTTGGGCGAGCGACGCCGGCAGCGATGCGACCCCGGAGCAGACCGACGCGTTTCTGGAAAAACTCGTCGAGATTGGAGCTGAAGATCGCGAGGAACTTCACGCGTTCGAGCAGCGGCAGGCCGGTGTCGGCAGCCTGCGCGAGCACGCGGCGATTGAACTCGAGCCACGAGAGATCGCGGTTGGTGTATCGCTCCTCCGGCGGCATCGGCAAGGCTTCAGGATCGATGGCTGAGCTGCTTTCCTCGTCAGATTTGGACGTATCGCGTGACATGCAACGTGACAGTCTACGTCGGCATGAAGAAGATCGCTTCGCAGCCGGGCGCTTCCGTTACAGCTGCGGATTCGACCATGACGCCGGGCGGCAGGCTTCCTTCGAGCCGCTGCGCGACGCTATCGGCGATGTGCTCGGCGATGGCTTCGGCCGTGGCGTTTACGGTGTCGAACGGCGGCGTGTTGCTCAG
This sequence comes from Planctomycetota bacterium, assembly GCA_039208875.1. Classification (GTDB taxonomy): domain Bacteria; phylum Planctomycetota; class Phycisphaerae; order Phycisphaerales; family UBA1924; genus JBCCQU01. The sequence goes on along the minus strand of JBCCQU010000010.1, from coordinate 11,577 downwards.
GTCGGCGTTGCGAAACGGATCGATCACCGCTCGCAGTGCCCTCTCGACAGCGTGGAAGTCGCAGAGCAACTTGTCGTCGTCGAGTTGGTCGCCGGCCACGGCAAGGGTGACGCGCCAGTTGTGGCCGTGGGTGGGCTCGATTTGGCCCGCGATGCGGAGGGCGTGGGCTGCGCAGAACTCGTCGCGGACGGTGAGGCGGTAGCGGGGCATGCTTGGTTTCCGATGAGGTTGGGACGGCGGCGATAAAGTTGATACGTTTGTAACGTGCGCGGACGTGGTGCGTCCGCTGTGGAGGCTAGCTGCCATGGCCGATGCGGCTGCGGGTTCGGCGGAACGGGCGGGCGACACCGCGCCGTTGTTGATGGTCGGGATCAGCGGGATGCGCGGTGTGCTCGGCCGCGGGCTCACGCCCGGGGTTCTTGCCGACTACGCGGGCGTGCTCGGTCACTGGCTCGGCGAGCATCGCCCGGGCCATGCGCAGGCCGATCGTCCGCGCGTGGTGGTCGGTCGCGATGGTCGGGCCGGTTCGGAGGTCGTCGCGAGGGCTGTGCTCGCGGGGCTGACCGGCGCGGGCTGCGACGTGTTCGATCTCGGCGTGGCGATGACGCCGACCGTCGGCGTGATGGTGGATGCTGAGGATGCAGCCGGCGGCGTGGTGATCACCGCGAGCCACAACCCGCAGCCTTGGAACGGGGTGAAGTGCCTTGTGCGCACCGTCGCGGGCACGCATCAAGAGGTTGCCGGTTCGGCAGCGTGCGCGCCGAAGGCCGACGACGCGGCCGAGCTTGTGCGGCGCTTCGAGGCAGGCGAGAGCAAAGCCGTCGCGTGGGATCAGGTCGGGCGTGTGATCAACGAGCCGATCGGAGCCGAGGTGCATCTCGGCCGCGTGATGGACAGGCTCGGCGATCGGCTGGTCGAGGGCATTCGGCAGAACGGCTACCGCGTGGTGCTGGATTCGGCCAATGCGTCGGGCGCTGAGGCGGGTCGTCGGTTGCTCGATGCGCTCGATTGCCGCGTGCTGCATCTCGGTGATGAGTTGCACGGCGTGTTTGGTCGCGAGGCCGAGCCGACCGCGGCGAATCTGGAACATCTCAGCAAGAGTGTGCGTGAATACCGGGGGGCCGTCGGCTTCGCGCAAGATCCCGATGGCGATCGTCTCGCGATGATCGACGAGACGGGCAAGTACATCGGCGAGGAATACACGCTTGCGCTGGCTGCTGAAAGCGTGCTGCGTGGGCTGGCGGAGGATGGCCTGCTGGCCGCGCACACCGACTTTGCGATCGCGACGAATCTGTCGACCTCGCGGATGATCGACGATGTCGCTTCGTCGTACGGCGTGAGGGTGCAGCGGACCGCGGTCGGCGAGGCCAACGTGGTCGAGGCGATGAAGCCGCATGCGCGCAGCTTCGGCGGCGAGGGCAACGGCGGCGTGATCTGGCCCGATATCACCTACGTCCGCGACTCGCTCGGAGCCATGGCTCTGGTGCTGGCGCTCATGGCCCGCACCGGCAAATCACTCAGCGAGCTTGTGCGCGCGATCGATGAGGCGTCGCCGAGCGGCTTGGGCTACGCGATCGTCAAGCGCAAGGTGGGGCTCAAGGCCAAGGCCGATGCGGTGCCGGCGCTAGATGCGTTGGCGCAGAAGTATGGCTCGGAGCGGGTGGATCGGCAGGACGGCGTGCGGATCGACTTCGATCGCAAGGGCGCGTGGCTCCATGTGAGGCCGAGCAACACCGAGCCGATTCTGAGGCTTATCGCCGAGGCGGGGAGCGAAGTTGAGGCTGAGTCTCTGTTGGATGAAGCGGGTTCGGTGGTTGGGGGCTGAGCTACTATCCGCCCATGTCCTCCGCGATGTCTTACAAAGTCGGCGATCGTGTCCGCATCACTCAGCAGCACCCGCGTGGGTCGGGCACCCTGTCGACCGGCGTCGAGGGTGTGATCCTTCGCTTCGGTCAGCAGAAGACCGGCTCGTGGTATGCGCACAGCGAGGACAAGAAGCTGTGGCTCGATCGCATCGAGCTGCGCAAGGCGGACGGCGAGTTGGTCGTGTGCAATCTCGATCAATACTCGAGCGTCGAGGTGCTGCCCGAGTCGGCCGAGGCGTGAGCCGGTAGCGACTGGCGAAGATCGTGCGCACGCCGCGGCGTGCCGGTAGGCGTCGCTGAGAATTCTCGAACATTTTCATAAGCCTCTGCCGGCATTGCAGTAGCGATATGTGTCGCGTGCGATGCCGACCTTTGTCGTGCGCGCATCGTGAGCCGCGATCGGGCGAGGGTGAGGGCTCGGCCAGGACGCCAGCCCGCACGCTCAACCCTTGACGGAGCCCGCATGTGCTGCTGACACCGACCGATGAGAGGGCTGCCAGCCAGAACGGACACGCGACGACCGAGCTTGCATCGGTCGACCTGCACGCTGCTGCCGAGCCGATTGATGACGCGCTCGTCGAGGCTGCGATCGATGCGCACCTGACCGACACCGTCCCGACGCTCGAACGCTTGTGGTCGTACTACCGCAACGAGCTCGGCAGCGGCTCGGGCCGTGCGCACGCTTCGGGTCCGCACGCAGCGACGTTGCCACAGGCAGCGGGCTTGCCGGCCCGGCTCCGCGGCGAGCACACCGTCGCGTTCGATGATCGCTGGACCGGGCGGCGCGAGGTCGTCATCGAGAACGACATCGCATGGCGTGTGCACACGATGATCGACTTTGTATTCGGCAAGCCGGTGCGCATCCGGTCGATCGCCCGCGATGACGAAGCGAGGGAACGCATCGAAGCAGTGATCGATGCGGTGTGGGAGGCTTCGGGCGGCGTGTCGCTGTTGCAAGACGCTGCGCTGCTCGCGCATGTGTTCGGCTCGGTGGAGTTCGTCGTTCGTCCCGATCCGCTTGCACTAGCTGCGCTGGCTGCCGAGATCGATGCGGGTGTGAGCCCCGGTGATATCGCACAGGCCATCGGCGAGGCGATCCGCATCGAGGTGGTCGATCCGCGGACGGGCGTGCCGATTATCGATGCGGCCGGTCGGATGGCGGGCTTTGCGATCCACACCGAGCATGTGTCGTCGGCCGGCGAGCGATCATCGACGACGGAAGTGCTGTGCCCCGGCCTGCGGCGGGTGCTGCGCGACGGCGAGGTTGTGATCGAGGCGGAAGATGCGGTGTTCGGCAGCACGTTGCCGGTGGTGCACGTGCAGAACCTGAGTCAGCCGATGCGTTACGCGGGGCTGAGCGAGGTCGAGCCGTTGGTGCCGTTGCAGGATGAGCTGAACGCGAGGCTGAGCGATCGGGCGCGACGCGTGACGATGCAGAGCTTCCGCATGTGGCTCGCCAAGGGCATCGAGAATTTCGAGGCGTCGCAGGTCGGGCCGGGCGTGGTGTGGTCGACCGACAATCCCGACGCTTCGATCGACAGCTTCGGCGGCGATGCAGCCAGCCCTAGCGAGGCGGCGCACATCGCGGAAGTCCGCGAGGCGATGGATAAGGCCAGTACGGTGCCGCCGCTTGCCACGGGCGTGGTGCAGGGCCGCATCGGCAACCTGTCGAGCGCGCAGGCGTTGCGGGTCACGCTGGTCGGCCTGCTGGCAAAGACAGCCCGCAAGCGGGTGACGTACGGGCGCGGCATCGCGGAGGTGTCGCGGCTGGTGCTGCAGGCGTTGAGTGTGACGGGCGTGATGCCGACGCCGATGCGCGACCGCATGGTTCGGCTCGATTGGCCGGACCCGCTGCCGGAAGACCTGCTCGATCAGACGCTCGCAGCCCAGCGGCTCGTGAGCCTGGGTGTAAGCCCGGAGCAGATGCGCGACGAGCTCGGCTATGAGCCGACCGACGCCGGGGTGCAGTAAACGAGCGACTGCCTGGGGCGGGCAAAGCACGAAAGCGAGGTGATGCATGAGCGATGAGGCGATGGCTGTGCGTGCAGAGCACGAGCCTGATGAAGACGTGACAGAGGCGACGGACGCCGAAGTCAAATCGGCGGATGTTGGCGATGAGCAAACCGACGATGCGCCAGCGGACGAGTTGAGCGATGTCGAGGCGGCGTGGGCGGCGCAGGTTCGGGAGGCGGAGTCGGCGGTGGGTGAGCTGCGGACTCGGCTCGACGCGGCCGGGCAGGCGGCGGACGACCTTCGGCGATCGCTCGATGAATCGAAGAGGGCGCGGGCGATCGATCTGGCGCTGGCGAGGGCTGGTGCGACGGATGTTGCGGCGGCTCGGGAGCTCATCGGCAGCGACGACAGCGACGTGCTCGCAGCGGTGGAGCAGCTTCGCGAGCGGCGACCGGGGCTGTTTGCGAGAGCGCCGGGGCTGCGGGTGACCGGCGGGCAGATGCCGCGGTCATCGACGAAGCGCGCGGCGCACGCGGCACGGGAAACGGGCGACCGCCGGCTGCTGCTGCGTTATCTGCGGCTGCGGCGGGGCGGTGAGTAATCGGGGCGAACGACACACGACACGGAAGCGTCGGCGGCGCTGCTGACGCGAGAGATTTGAAGGGAGCACTTGCATGACATTTACGGGCAAGACCACATTCGGAGCGGGCGCGACGCTGCCCGAGCTGGCAGAGGACGTCAGCGACATCATCGGGATCGTGAGTCCATTCGAGACGCCGCTGCTGGATCATCTCGGTGATGCGAGACGATCAGCGACGAGCACAATTCACGAGTGGATCGAGGACGCGCTGCTGCCGAACTTCGGCTTTGTGAATCAGTCAGCGTTTGGGCCTTCGCCCAGCACCGATACGACGGTCGATGTGACCAACTACGAGTACTTTCGGCCGGGCGATCTTGTGCGGCCGGACGGCTCGGGCGAGGTGATGTTCGTCGAGAGCATCAACGAGAGTCTCGGTCGATTGACGCTTGTGCGTGGCTACGGCGGCACGACGGCTGAGGACCTCGCGGACGAGCAGCGCCTCACGATCATCGGCAACGCTGCGCTCGAAGGCGACACCGCGCCCGAGGTGAGGTTTACGACCCGGACGCGCAAGCAGAACTACACGCAGATCTTCACGTCATCGGTCTCGGTCAGCGGCACGATGCAGGCGGCTCGGTCGTACGGCATTGCTGACGAGGTCGACTATCAGAAGCAGGAGCGGATGCGCGAGCTGCTGCGTGACCTTGAGAACACGGTGATCAATGGTGTCGCGCCGGCGGCTGATGCGCAGGGCTCGGGAACGGTTCGCCGATCGATGAACGGCCTGTTGAAGATGATCAGCACGAACAATTTCGTGCCGAGCGTCGGGGGCTTTCCGTCCGGCAGCGGCGAGGGCATGTCGCTCGACGAGACGATTCTCAACGAAGCACTCAAGCGGGTGTGGGATGCCTCGGGCGGTTCGGTCGACACGATCGTTGTCAACGGCACGCAGAAGCGGGCGATCAACGAGCTGATCGGCACGGACCGTCGGTATGGGCCGGATGACGAGACGATTCGAAATTTGGTGAGCACGTACGAGAGTGACTTTGGCGTGTGCCGGGTGGTGCTGAGCCGATGGGTGCCGTCGGACACGGTGTTGCTGCTCGACTCGAGCCGCGTGAGTGTGCTGCCGCTGACGGGCCGGAGCTTCCACTTCAAGCCGTTGGCAGCGACTGGTGACTCGTTCGAGGGTCAGATCATCGGTGAGTACACGCTTGAGCTGATGAACGAGAGTGCGCACGGCGTGATTGGCGGTCTGGCGACGGCGTGATGCGGCTGTGTGCGCATGAGTGAAGCGGTGGGGCGCGGGCCTTGTGGCTCGCAGCGCCCGCGGCGGGTCGGCGGGCCCGTCGCGGGTTTGGCAGCGGGTTGCATCCGTTGCAGAAGGGAGCGGCGATGTTTGCACTCGATCGAGACTTGTTGGCGTTGGAGCCGACGCTGTTTCGCGATGTTGGCTGGGCGGGTCAGGAGTTGCTTGCCGGTGAGGGACATCTGGACGCGGGCGATGTTGTGCTGACCAACGGCAATACAGATTTTCAGGGTTGCGGCTTGTCGTCGGGGCATGTGGTCGTTGTGGATCGGATGTCGCTGGAAGTCATTGAGGTGACGACAGCAACGGTCGCGCAGGTGTCTCGCTTGCGTGCGACGCGTGATGGTCCGGCGGAGTGGGCTGTGCAGACGCAGGACTTGCCGATCGTGATTCGTACGTTTGGGCCGCAGATCGGCGTTGCGCACAGGCAGGTGCTGCGGATGCTCGGCCTGGATACTGGTGACGCCGACGAGACGGCGGTGGTGAATCCCGATTCGCTCGTGCATCTGGAATCACTCGGAGCGTTGCATTTGATTTTTAGTGCTGCGGCGGCGTTCGCGCCGGGCGGTTCGCCGTTGGCCGAGCGTGCGGCGATGTATCGCGAGCGGTTCGAGGATGAGCGCGGGCGGGTGCGGGCGGAGATTGATCTCAATGGTGATGGCATCGCGGACGCGACACGTCGGCCGAATGTGATGCTGCTGGGTCGCGGCTAGCGAGGGGGTGAAGCTGTGTTCTTTCTGAATCCGGGATCGGTGCAGTTTGCGGGTGAGAGTTGGGGTGATGTGTCGTCGGTGACGGTGGATCGCCAGGCAACGCGGGTGGTTGAGGCGTGGTCGGACGGCGGGCCGCACGCAACGCTGATCGATGCGCCCGAGCAGCGGACGACGATCAAGCTTGTGCAGTCTTTGGCGGGTGATGCTGTCGGGACGCCGACGCTGGCGACGCAGGGTGAGCTGCGGTTTGAGACCGCGCCGACGGCGAGCGATGCGCAAGCCAAGCGCGTGCGCACGCAAGCGGTGGTGGTTGAAGTTTCGCATTCGGTTGCGCGCAATGGCGTGGCGACGCGGACGGTGAAATTGCTGGCGGTGTCGAGCGATGGCGCGAGTGATCCGCTGGCGGTCGAGAGCGTGTGAGGAGGGCGGGGATATGCCGGTGACATTCAAGGGGCAGGCGTTGTTTGGCACCGGGCCGCAGCGGGTTCGGGTGTCGGTGCAGGGTCATCGCGTTGTGTCGTACTCGACAATCGACTTTGATCCGTCGCGTGTGGATACGGAACTGACCGGGCCGGAGGAGGTAGAGGTGGTTGTGTCTGGGCGGCTGGTGGCCGCGACGGAGGCGGCGTTGTGGGCGCTGCGCGATGGGATCGCGAACGCATTTGAGCCGGCGGTGTTTGGGAAGACGGGGTCGCCGGTGCCGGGCGTGCTTGCGAGTGCGAGCGGGCGGCAGTGGGCCGACATGACTTTCGTCGAATACATCGAGGGCGACCGGACGGACAAGGGGCGGGTGTGGTCGATCGAGTTCGAGGCTGTGTTCCGCAAGTTGCTGAAGGCGCAGTGAGGCGGTGGGGGTGTGCTGATGGAGATCGAGCTTGCAACGGCGGCGGCGCAGTTTGGCGTGGCCGGGCTGATCGGGATGATGTGGCTCACGGAACGGCGTGCGGCGTCGCAGCGGGAGCGCGAGCTGACGCAGGTCGTCGAGCAGTTGCGGACGGAGCGGGTGGCGCTCGGGGCGTTGATCGAAACGGTGCGGGCGAACACGGCGGCGCTGGTGGCGATGGAGGCTGCGGAGCGGGAGCTGGCTGAGGCGATCCGGCGTTTGGATGTCGCTCGCCGTGCGGTAGACTGAGGCGATGCGTTCGGCTATGGGAATGAGACGGCTTGGATCCGCAGCGGCAGCGCTCGGCGCGGCTTTCGTGTTGAACGGATGCAGCGGTGGCAGCGCAAGCAGCCGAGGCGATGGGTTGCAGCAGGCTGGCGATCTTGAAGCCGGCGCGACCGATGCGTCGGCTGTGCTGCAGGCCATTGGCAATCCGTTTGCGCCGACGGCGATCCGCGTGCATCCGCTGTCGCATCTTTCGCGGACGGCTGCCGGCGACAAGATCGTGTGTCACGTCGAGATGCGTGATCGCTGGGGTGACCCTGTGAAGGGTGCAGGGTATCTGCGGGTGTCGTTGTATCGATCGCTCGGGGACGGCAACGCGCAGCGCGAGCTTGATTGGAACATCGATCTGACCGATGCGGAGACCAACGCCGGTCTGTATCACCCGGTGACGCAGACGTATCGGGTGCAGCTTGGTGGCGGGCCTGGTGGGGCGCTGCCGGGCTGGGTGTCGGCGATGCTTGATCGGGCCGAGGGGACGGGCAGTGGTCCGCGGCAGCCGCTGGAGATTCGTGCGACGCTGCGGACGGTTGGGCCGAGCGGCCGCGAGACGACTCTGAACGATGCGTTTGTGATCGAGCGGTGATGCTGCGCGGCGTGTTCAGATGTTGAGCACGACGGTGGCGACCGAGAAGTAGATCACGAGGCCGCTGACGTCCATGAGTGTGGCGACGAGCGGCGATGAACTGGTGGCGGGGTCGAGGCCGAGGCGTTCGAGCGCGAGCGGCAGCATTGAGCCGGTCGTGGTTCCCCAGATGACGATGGCGACGATGGCGATGGCGACGGCTGCAGCGACAGGCGCAGCTTGTTCGCTCGTTGCGATGCCGACGGCATCTATGGCGAGCACGACGCCGAGTCCGAGCACGCCGAGGGCTGCGCCGAGGCACAGGCCGATGACGACTTCTCGCTTGGCGATCTGCCACCAGTCTTTGGGTTCGACTTCGTGGAGCGCGAGTGCGCGAACGAGGAGTGATGCGGCTTGGGTGCCGGTGTTGCCGCCGCTGGAGATGATGAGCGGGATGAACATCGCGAGGATGATGACACGTTCGAGCTGCTCGCCGAAGGCGGACATGACGCCGATCGTGAGGACCTGCGTGATGAACAGCGCGGCCAGCCAGCCGCCGCGCTTCTTGAGCATGAGTGCGAGCCGTGTGGACATATACGGCGCGTCAAGAGCTTCGAGGCCGCCGAGCTTGTGGACGTCTTCGGTGAACTCTTCTTCGGCGACATCGGTGACGTCGTCGATGGTGACGATGCCGACGAGATGGCCGAGGGAATCGATCACGGGCATGGCGGTGCGGTCGTAGCGGGCCATGGCGTGCACGGCTTCTTCACGGTCGTCGGTGGTGTGCAACGCGAGGAAGGCGTTGTCCATGAGTGACTCGATCGTGCGATCGGGATCGGCCAGCAGCAACGCGCGGATGTGCAAGTCATCGATGAGCACGCCTTCGCTATCGATGACGAAGACGAAGTTGACGGTCTCGGCGTCGCGGCCGTAGCGGCGGATGTGCTCGAGCGATCGTGCGACGGTCCAGTCTGGTCGGACTCGGACGTAATCGGGGGTCATCATTCGGCCGACTGCGTCTTCGGGATAGCCGAGGATGTGGCGGGTGATGCGCTGATTTTCGGTGGAGAGCCGGTTGATGAGGCGCGTGGAGACCTCGCTCGGCAATTCATCGAGCAAAGCGGCGCGGTCGTCGGGGCCCATGTCTTCGAGTGCGCGCGAAGCGCGGTCGTCGCCGAGTGCTTCGATGAGCGATTGCTGAAGATCGGGCTCGAGGTAGGCGAGCGTCTCGGCGGCTGCAGCCCGGCGGAGCAGGCGGAAGACGGTGACTGCGAGTTCGCCGCCCTCGGCTGCGGGGCGTGCTGCGGCGTCGACGATGAGATCGGCGGCGTCGGCGGGCGCGAGATCATCGAGTGCTGAGCGGAGTTCGCCGAACCTGCGTTGCTCGACGAGTTCGCGGACTTCGGGCTCCAGCAGTTGAACGGTTGGGTTCATGGTGTGATGGTAGTTGTTGGTGCGAGTTATCACTTGTGGTCGTTCGGCGACGTGGGGGCGCTTGCAAATGGAAAGGCAACCCGTCGCTCGCGCTCCGGGCCCGTAAAGCACACCGGTCTGGAGACCGGTGCCACCAATGGCCGGTGCCACCAATGACCGTTGTCAGCGATGACTTTGGTATCAGCGGCTCAGGCGAGGTGCGCTGTTAGCGAACGTGGATGATGCGGACGCCGGAGTGTGTCTGGCCGAAGATGTCGGTGGCGCGGAACTCGATGGCGTGGCCGCCCTTGGGCAGGCCGGCGGGCAGTGTGCCGGTCCAGATGTGTGTGGAGTCGTTGGGGTTGGGGAGTTCGCTACCGACTTCGATCATGCCTTGCAGTCGCTCGACGCCGAGGCGGTTTTTGAGCATGGTCTCGCGGGCTTTGAGTTGTTCGAAGTAGGGGTCGGGGCGGATGGTGTATTCGAGCGGTGTCCAGTCTTGGCCGGGCACGCGCATCTCGACGGTGCAACGCTCGGAGCCGGCCCAGAAATTGACGACGACTTCTTTGGCGGTGTCGCTGGCGAGGATGACGCTATCGAGGAAGATGTGCATCTGTTCGTCGGCGGGCTTGCCGGCGGCCTTGTAGCGGATGCTGTACTTTTTGCCGTCGGCTTCGGGGATGCCGTTGTCATCGAAGGTGATGATGCTGTAGCCGTTGGGTCCGCCGTCGCGCATCATGGTGTGGGGGATGCCGAATTCATCGGGCGCACCGTTCCACCACGAGCCGGAGACGGTGTTGTGGACGAGGTGGTGGTGGCCGCCGGGCCGGTCGAAGCCGCGGTCTGAGCCGAAGAACCAGTGGTGTTGTTTGTGCCAGTGCGAGGAGAGGCTGAAGGTGTGCGGGAAGTCATCGAGCAGGCCGAGGAGTTTGTCGAGGTTGTTGATCTCGTTCCACGGAATGTGCGATGCGAGGACGATTTGCTGATCGGGGTCGGCGGTGGCGAGTGAGTTGGCGATGAAGGTGAGGTCTTTCTCGGTGACGCTTGACCAGTAGCCGTTGCCTTCGCCGAGGTAGAGGACGTTATCGAAGATGATGAAGTGGACGGGGCCGTAGTCGAAGCTGTAGGTGGTGGGGCCGTAGACGCGTTCGAAGGTTTCGTCGGCGAGGTGTTCGTTTTCGGCCGACACGTCGAAGTTCATGTCGTGGTTGCCGTAGACGTTGTGGAATGGGATGCCGATGGTTGAGACGACATCGTTGATGGGGTGGAAGAAGCCGAGGTTGTCGCCGACGAGGTCGCCGAGGGAGATGCCGAAGGCTGCGTCGATGCCGACGACTTCCTCGATGACGTCGTGCGTGATGTAGTTGATCTGGTCTTGGCTGTAGGGCTGGGTGTCGCCGAAGACGAGGATGTCGAAGCGGTCGGGCTCGGGGCTTGCGATGAGCGGGAGGTCGACAGCGGTGGGAAGTGGGCCGGTGGGATCGACGCCGCGGAAGTTGAGGTAGGTGGGCGAGCCGGCGGGCTTGTGGATGTAGTAGAAGCGGGGGAGGTTGTCCTCGTTGACGGGCGTTTTGTAATCGCGCGGCTTGATGACGAAGACGATCGTGTCGTCGGTGACGGGCAGCTCGTATCGGCCGGCGTCGTCGGTGAGGACGACGTCGATGCCGTTGGAGACTCGGACGCCGCGGATGCCGGGCTCGGCAGCGTCGCGGAGGCCGTTCTGGTTTTCATCGAGGAAGACGGTGCCGCGGGCGATGTCGTCGAATTCGTTGGCTGTCGCGGTGCCGGTGATAGCGAGGATGATGGCAGCGGTGAGTGTGGTCTTCATGCGCGGACTCCCTTTGCTGCGGAGAATATGGCAAGGCGGAGCGGGCGTGCATTTGCGCGGTGTGAAGATGGGAGCGGGGAAGGCAGGGAGGCAGAAAGCGAACGCGGAGGGAGAGAGCGGAACGCGAAGGTCGCAAAGATCACGAAGGTTTCAGAGGCAGGGTTTATTGGAGCGGTGGCCTCTGGC
>JBCCQU010000009.1:0-14838 GCA_039208875.1 Planctomycetota bacterium | reverse complement strand
TGGCAGCCGCCGAGGACCGCAGCCATCGCCTGATACGCCACGCGGACGATGTTGTTGAGCGGCTGCTGCTCCGTGAGCGAGCAGCCGGCGGTTTGCACGTGCGTCTTCATAAACCACGAGCGCTCGCTTTGTGCGCCGTAACGGTCGCGCATCATGCGTGCCCAGATGCGGCGTGCGGCGCGCAGCTTGGCAATCTCCTCGAAGAACTCGTTGTGGCTGTTGAAGAAGAAGCTGAGGCGCGGGCCGAACTTGTCGATGTCGAGGCCGCGGTGCAGACACGCTTCGACGTACTCCATGCCGTCGCGCAGCGTGAAGGCCAGCTCTTGCGTCGCGGTGCTGCCGGCCTCGCGGATGTGATAGCCGGAGATCGACACGCTGTTCCATCGCGGCAGGTGCTGAGCCTGGAATTCGATGGTGTCGACGACGAGCTTGACGGATGCTTCGGGCGGGTAGATGAATTCGTTCTGCGCGTGAAACTCTTTGAGGATGTCGTTCTGCAGCGTGCCGCCGAGCGTGTCCCATCCGATGCCGCGCTGCTTGGCCATGGCGAGATACATCGCCCAGATGACGCACGCCGGGCCGTTGATCGTTTGGCTGACGGTGACCTTGTCGATCGGGATGTCGGCGTAGAGCCGGTGCATGTCCTCGATGGTGTCGATCGCGACGCCGCACTTGCCGACTTCGCCCACGCACAGCGGGTCGTCGGAGTCGCGGCCCATGAGCGTCGGCAAGTCGAACGCGGTGCTGAGGCCTGTGTTGGCTTTGGTGCTGGTCTTGGCCGCTTCGAGCAGATATTTGAAGCGCTTGTTTGTGTCGTCAGCCGAGCCGAAGCCGGCGAACTGCCGCATGGTCCACAGCCGGGTGCGGTAGCCCTTGGGGAACAGGCCGCGCGTGTATGGAAACTGGCCCGGCGACGCGATATCGCGATCGATGTTTGCCAGGCTGCCGGCTGGCTCCCACGTGTTGCCCGCTTCATCGACAACGCCCGGCCCATAGCCCGCATCCAGCGCGATGCCCGAGATCGTCACAGCTTGCGGATCAATGTCGGCTGCGGACAGACCCGGACCGGTGATGTTGGTTCCGCTTGTGTTGCCCACACCGCTCGGCGTCGAGGTCGTCATTGTCGATGCTCCCATGCCAGCCGCGGGTCTCGCGACCAAACGGAAGTTTAGTCACCGAACGGCGCACGAAAACACCCGCAGCGGCAGACGCCACGGGTGATTCGATTCTGCAACCAACAACCGAACGTCCGAGTTAGGTGAGATCGCCGGTGCCGCCGCGATATGCGATGCCGCCGGCTGTACACACTGCCAGGCCGATCCAGAGCACATCCCAAAGTGAGATTGTCGAAGCCGCGACATCCGCTGTCACCACTCCTGCGATGACGCCCCGCATCTGGTCCAATTCGTACTGAGCTTCGTCGCGATAAAGCTGCCGGTCGCTCTCGCTCATCTCTTGCCAGCGAGAATCGGCAGCCGTCCAGACGATCGCCGGATAATCCGACGCTTCGGCCGGCACGTACATCGGGTCGTTTGCGACATGCGACGGCCATTCAAGTTGCAATCCGTTGCCTTCGAGTTCCTCCACAACTTCGTCAGCGACATACGAGATGACCAGTTCCTCGTCGACAGTCATCGCTTCAGCAAACTCATCGCTCTGCATGAACTCATTGGCCATGAGTGCACCGCCCCCCAGTTTGCCAATGCCGAGTGCGACGATCGCAAGCACGACACCGATGGCGCCGTACGGCAGGCCGCTGTCCCCTTGCGAGCCGATGGCCACCCCTGCACCAACCATGCCGCCGATGCCCCATGCAAGGACGCCGAGTTCAATTTGCGCAAAGTAGATCAACGCAGCCCAGATGGCTGCACCGATACCGCCGCCAATTGCGCCACCGATGATTCCGCCGAGTAGTCTCGCACCCATTTCAGCCCCTTCCTAGTCGTGAAGCCTGTGTGCAGCGGTCGCGCGCCGCTGCGCTGTGTCCCACCAGTGTGGGATGATGCGGGCGATATCCTCATCAGCTTATCGAGATTTGGGCCTCAGTTCCACGCCGTTTCGAGCCAACTCAGAATCGGGCCCAGATCAACGCCGTCGGCTGCTGTGATGATGGCCTGCATGGCCGAGTCGCTCGCGTCGTCGATCTCGACCGGCTCCGGATACTCGGCGTCGATTCGGCGATAGCGGTCGCCCAGCAACTGCCGACACTGGTAGTCGGCCACGCCGGACATGCCCGACATCATCAGGCTGGGCAGCACGCCGGCCCACTTGAGCTGGCCCCACCGCAGAGCGTCGCCGTCCTCGTGGCGGGGCGAGGTGCCGGTGCCGATTGAAAGCACCGAGAGATCGGCGAGCCGTCGGCCCGCGGCGGGCATGTCGCTCGATCGGCTATCGAGCGCCTGCGCGACCGCAGCCATCGTCGGATTGCCGGCCACCATCGCGCCGTCGATGAAGCCGCGGTGCGAAGGGAAGTACGTCGGCGCAGCAGCCGACGCCATCGCGACATCGACGATCGGCCAGTCGGCATCAGAGTCGGACCCGCTGAAGTTGTGGAAGAACTTGGGCGCCCACACGGGCCGTTTGGTCGGGCGGTCGATCTTGAGGTCGAACGTGGGCACGAGCACCCGTCGTTGCAGATCGCCGAGCGTGCCGTTGCCAAGTTCGGCCGTGAGCGCATGCCGCAGGCCCTTGGGCGTGTAGCGAGGCTTGATGAGATTGCGGAGCTTGGCGAACCAGCCATCGCCGCCGCCCGCAAAGATCGCCGGGCCGCGCTCGAGGTAGAGCTTCACAAGATCGCTTGGCGTCTTGCCGGATGCAAGGCCGAGCGCGATGATCGAGCCGGTCGAGGTTCCAGCGAACAACTCGGCACCGGCAACGACGCCCGGGCGTTCGGTTTCAAGGCATTCGAGCACGCGGGCGGTGAAGAGGCCGAGGATGCCGCCGCCGTCGAAAGTGAGGATGCGATACACGCGTTGCCCTCCGCGAAAGACCGGTGCAAGCTCGGTGACGTCCCGAGCCTGTGCTGCATCGCATCGTGTCACAAGTTGAGACGGCTGGCTCGCCGCGGCGCGCGCTGTTTCGCGGCGTTATGGCACGCCGGGGCCGACAAAGACCGCGTCGTAGCCGAACGCGGAGCCGTGCCGCACGATGGGGTCGATCGACCTCATGTCGGGTTCGAGCTTGCCGCCGTTGTCTTCACCATCTCGCCCGACCGCGTAAAGGATGTAGCCGTGTTTGCTCGCGTCGTCGAGTCGGTACGTCAGCGGACGGTCGGCATCTATATCACGTGGTACTGCATCGAGGTACTTCGGCACGAGTTCGTCGAGCGTTGTCGGTAAAGATCCGGTCGTAAGGCGGTGACGCTCGATAGCGATGACAGTCCGAGCAACGCGTGACTTGGTCTCGAGCAGCGCCTCGCGGTTGAGAATTTTGTCCAACGGAAGGAATACTTTGTAGAAGACTTCACCCCACTCATCGGGGTCGACATCTGGCTCCTCGGAACCCCTCTGACCCTGCCGCGACAAAGCGACGTAGGCGTCAAACTCCTCGTAGTACTCATCCACACGGTGGCGAATCGCGTCCGCGTTGTCTCGCTTCAATATCGACTTGCCGTTCAGATCACCGAGTAACTCGTGCGCGACCCACCGCTCTCCACGCAAGACGTCTCGCACTGAGAGAGGCGAGTCTGCTTGCCAAGTGATGGCGAGTTGTTCGAGCATATCGAGATCAGGCTTGCGCGATAAAACCAGAGCAACCGCAAGACTGTCAGTGTGAAAGCGCTCGTTCGCGTTTGATTGAAAGAAGAACGTCGCGGGTTCCGCAGCGGTCGAGAGAAGGTATCGCCGAAGCTTTATGATGAGATCCACGGCTGTCTGCACATCATTCCGTGCGATAGCAAGCTTGGCGCGTTTTTGCAGTAAGCGAAACACGCCGCGTTCAAGCACGCTCGATCGCGGGTCAATGAAACCGAGTTCGAAAATCTCGCCACGCTCCCGCGGCAGCACAAGCGGTCGAGTGATCAATTCGTCGATGGCTGCATCGATGTCGGCATAGTCGCCATCCAGTACTGCTGCATCAATATCTTCGCGTAGTTCTGTTGATAGGTCAGCGGCATCACCTTCAGAGACCACCCACGGTAGATACCGCACGCCACTGATCGTGACCAAGAGCTCAGTACGCTCAGCGAGCTCTTCGTAGGTTTCCTGAAGACGGTAGTAGGCCGCTGCATTGTCAAACGAGTCACCCTCGGTTAGACCGTTGAGTTCGAGCGCGAAGTCGTAAAACTCACTCGCTGGATCGATCTCGGGGTACTTCGGCCCGAAGTACAGATGCGGCATGGCAAAGAAGCCGGCCACAACCAACAGGAAGATCAATACACCCAAGCAGCCGAGAGCAGCGAGCTTCATATGCCCTCCTTAATCTCACTACTAGCTTACTTGTCGGCGTAGTCGAACACGCCGCGCTTGGTCTTGTCGCCGAGGCGGCCGGCTGTGACGAGTTGTTCGAGCAGCGGGCAGGGGCGGTAGCGTTCGCTGTGCAGGCCGTCGGCGAGCACGTTCATGATGTGCGCGCACGTGTCGAGGCCGATGAAGTCCGCGAGGCGCAGCGGTCCCATCGGGAAGTTGCAGCCCAGCTTCATGATGCCGTCGATGTCGGCGGGCTCGGCGACGCCTTCCATCCACGCATAGAACGCTTCGTTGATCATCGGCATCAAGACGCGGTTGCTGACAAAGCCGGCGCGGTCGTTGGCGGGCAGCGCGGTCTTGCCTATGGCCTCCGCGAGCGCGATGGTGCGCGCAGCTACCTCATCCGTTGTCTCGAGGCCGCGGATCACCTCGACCAGCTTCATGACCGGCACGGGATAGAAGAAGTGCATGCCGATGAAGTTGGGGGCTGCATCGCCGACGGCGGTCGCGAGGGCTGTGATGCTGATCGAGCTGGTGTTGCTCGCGAGGATGACGTCGGGCTTGCCTTCGACCAGCTTGGCGACGTCGCCGAACACTGCCTTCTTGACCGCCTCGTCTTCCTTCACAGCCTCGATGATGATGTCGCCCGCAGCCAGCGCACTCAGGTCGCTCGCGTATGTCAGGCGGCCTTTCGCAGCGTCGACATCGGCGTGCTCCATGCGACCCTTCTCGACAGCCCGGGCCAGCAGCTTGTCGTGCGTGGCTTCGCACTTCTTGAGCGCATCGGGCGATAGATCGAAGACGATGGTGTCGAAGCCGCTGACCGCTGCGATCTGCGCGATGCCGCCGCCCATCTGCCCGCTACCGACAACTGCGACTGTGTTGATGTTGTGCTCGGTTGTGCCAGCCATGTGCTTCTCCAGCGATTGAAGGTTCAGAGAGCCCGAACGCACGCCCGGGATCGCGACGATATCCGCTGTTGTGTGGCCCGGCCGCGATGAAGCCCTACGATGCTGCATGCCAACGGTTGAGCAACTCGAACGGCTGCTACAAGCCGATCCCAACGACGCTTTCGTGCTCTACGGCCTCGCGCAGGCTCACGCCAAAGAGAATCGGCATGAGCAGGCCATCGAGTTTTACGACCGAGCCATCGAGGCCGACCGGACCAACGGCTATCACTTCTTCCACAAGGCCAAGTCGCAGCTCGCGCTCGAGCAGACGGAAGACGCCAAGGCCACGCTCGAGGCGGGCATCATCGAGGCTCGCGCGGTCAACGACGGCAAGGCGCTCGGTGAGTTGTCCGAGTTTCTGGCGAGCATCTAACGCTGGCACGATCGGCGTGATCGTGCGATGATCCGTCCATGCTGCGACGCCGCGATGCTGATGACTTTGTGATGCCCGAGGCCGGCATGGTCGTGACGTCGCTGCGTCGGCGGCAGCGGGGCACGCAGATCGTTGTTGCAATCTCGCTGGAGGGTTCGGCAGCGGGCTCGGCCGATGTCGCGGACCTGCCGTCGCTCGCCAAGGGTGATGCGCTCGATGACGAGACGGCTGAGCGAGTTGCGCACGCGATCGCGATCTATCGAGCGACGATCGACGCGGAGCGGTTGTTGCGGGCCGGGCCAAAGACATCGTCGATGCTCGAGCGGCGGCTGCGGCAGCGGGGGGCTGAGGATGCGGTCGCTTCTGAGGTGTGCGCTCGGCTGCGTGACTTGGGCTACCTCAATGACGAACGGCTGGCTGAGGGCTTGGCGGAAACGCTCACGCGTCGCGGCTACACCGGCCGAGCGGTGACCATGCGGCTGCGCGCCAAGGGCGTTGATCAGCGATCGGCGGAAGCTGCCACCACGGCTGCGATTGCTCAGACCGACACGGCCGAGCTTGCCCGCGAGCTGGCTGAAAAGAAGGCCCGGCAAACCAAGCACGTGCAAGATGCCCGCAAGCGGCGGAAGCGGATTATCGACGCGTTGCTCCGCCGGGGATTTGATCTCGATGACGCGATGCGGGCGGCGGACGACGCGCTGCGGCCTGCGTGATACGCTTGGCCATGCGAAACACTCTCGTTGCTGCCGCTGCTATCACCGCTGTCGTTGGGCTCGCGGGCTGCAAGACACACGACAACGAACGCGGCGTGCTCGGCACCGACACCGTGCTGCCGGTGTTTGACGAGGACGAGGCACGGCGTGCGCACACCGAATCCAACGGCGTGCGCACGACGACGCTCGATCGCTCGGCGTGGGCTGCGACGCCGGTCGAGGTACCCGTCGATGGCACGGCACACCGGCCGCACTACCGATTCCCGCTGGCCTTGGCCGATGCGGATGCCCGGCAGCGCAACGAGGAGCCCAGCGCGATCGAGGCTTTGCAACTCGGCGAAGGCTCGGACAACATCCAGATCGGCGAGGCATTCCTGACGCACGTCTTCGCGGTCGGCGAAGCGATCACGATTGTGCCCGGCCTGTTCGTTCATCCGCAGTGGGAGACGCGGCACAGCCCGTCCGAGGCCTACGAACGGTCGCCCGATCCGGCGAACGTCTTGCCGGGAGCTGAGGGCGACGCACAAGAAGGAACGGACGCGTGAGCAACATCCCTCGCGGCTACGGCTTTCGGCCCGAACACGAGATCGATCCGGCAGATGCGGCGGCGATCGCCAAGGGCGATTCGCCCGGCATCATTCTCGATGTGCGCTTCGATGACGAGATCGCGATCGCGGCGATCGACGGCTCGGTGAACATCCCGCTGCCGGCGCTCGAGGCCGAGCACGAAGCCGTGGCCGATGCGCTCGAGGACGCCGGGCTGACAAAGGCCGACGGCACGATCGCGGTCATGTGTCACGCAGGCGTGCGCTCAACGAAGGCAGCCTTGTTCCTGCAGGCGATGGGCTATGCGAATGCCAAGTCGATCGTCGGTGGCATCGATTGGTGGGCACAAACGATCGACACCGCCATGCCTCGATATGCAGGCGGACCGGGCGCTTGGAAGTCGCTCGGCTGAATCAGCGGCGGCGTGTGCGCACTTCGAGCGGCTGCAGCGAGAGCGTGACGATCTGGCCGGCGACTGCGAAGCGGTTGATCTCGACGCCGGGCGTGACCAGGAACATCAGCACCATCTTCTGATCGTCGCGGCTCTTGAGCATGTTCACGCGCTCGGATTGCAGATCGCTGATGCCGGCAACCGGAGCATCGGGCGTGTAGCGCACGTGCACCTTGCTGCGATCCTCGTAGGCCCAGCCAATCGCCGGGTATGCGTTGCCATTGACATCGAGCAGCACGATTTCTTCGTCGAAGCGATCGGGATCGAGCGTCTTGTTGGTCCAGTCGGCCGAGCCGCCGGGCGTGACCTCGACGTGCATCATTGCGAGACCGGGCCGCACCGAGAAGCCGCGGATGCGGAGTTCACGCGGCACGCCGCGCAGGTTCACCGCTTCGGTTTCGAGCACGCTGGTGCCGCGCGTAATGAAGTTGTCATCGTTGAGGTCGAGCGCGCCCTGCTGGCCGACCTGCATGCTCCAGCGGAACGGCAGATTGCTTGATGTTGTGAAGCCGGCGTTGCGGAAGACTTCTTCAGCCGTCTGCTGCCCGCGTCCGACCGACCCGATGATCGTCGCGCCTTCCTGGCGATACTCGAGGTCTGAGGCGGACGGCACCAGAGCGCCGGATCGCACCGCGAGGTCGCGCTGCGTCGGGTTCTCGAACGCTTCCGGCTCATCACTTGGATCGATCGTGGTGCGGATGCCGCGGACGCTGACGCCGATGATGTCGTAGCCCGATGGGATCACGAACTCGAAGCCCATCGGCTTGAGCGTTGCGCCGGGCGAGCCGACAAAGATCTCCGCGCCGTCGAAGCGGAACCTCGCGAATTGCTCGTCCGCGCCCTTCTGCACGGAGACGACCGCGACGGGGTGACGCAGGATGGTGTCGCCGGTGCTGGCGTTCTTGGCTATCGCCCAGACTTGGCCCTCGCCGAGCACGACCTGGCCGTGGTCTTCGTTGAGGCTTTCGTCCGGCTGAATCCACACGCCTTGCACAAAGCTGTTGCCCGGATACGAGTTGCCTTCGAGATCAACAGCGTTGTGCGGCTGAGCGCTCCAGGTGTCGGTGAGCAGGTCGCGCATGTTCAGGCCCGCACCCTCGCCGACGGTGTAGCTGCCGAGCACACGATAGGAGCCGGGCTTTGCCACGTTGTTCGCGCGGTTAGCGTTATCGCGATTGACCGCTCGAAGTGCGCCGGCCATGTGTCCGGGAACGGGGTGCCACTTGTTCAGCGATTCGTTGGTCGAGAAGACGGTCTCCGACGTATAGCCATAGAAGCTGTGCACGAGTTCATCGACGGGGAAGAACATTGAGTTCTTTTGGATGCTCTGTGCGTTGCCGTAGTCGACGACGCTGTAGCCGAGGAAGTTGCGATCGAGGCGCATGGTGCCGATGCCGTTGAGCACGACGCCTGCGGTGATCGCGCCGGAGAGAACGCCGCAGATGCCGCCGCCGATGTAGTCGAGCGAGCTGTCAGCCTGTGCGTTGGCGCGGATGAAGCTGTCCGACGAGATGCGGAGGATGGCGACGGTGGCTGCGAACGGCACGATGAGCGCGATGGCCCACGCCGAGTCGTTGACGAAGCCGGGGCCTGTATCGGTGAGGATGTAGGCGAGCGGTTCCCACACGCCGAAGGCGACCGCTCCGGCGATGAGCACGCACATGAGGTGAATGAGTGCGCTGAGGAAGCCCTTGAGCACCCAGATGTAGCCGACGACAAGGACGATGACGATGGCAACGAGCGACATGATCATTGGAAACGTTCCTGTGATGCTGGCTGTTGATCAGGCCGGCTGCTTCGGTGCGGGCTTGGCGGGAGCCTTGGGCTTCTTCTCGCCTTCCTGCGTGACTCGGATGACTTCTTCGATGCTGGTGACGCCCTGCACGGCCTTGCCGAGCGCTGCGCGCTGCAACGATGCATGGCCGCGCTTGCGGAGCTCGGCGGTGAGTCCGGCGAGATCGCCAGCCTTGAGCAAAGCACGATCATCACGCGAGAGCATGAGCAGCTCGAACGCCGCGTCGGTGCCCTTGTAGCCCTCGCCGAGACACACCGGGCAGGTCTGCGGCTCGTTCTTGCCCTTGACCATCACCTGGCCCGACTTCTTGTACAGGCGTTGGATCTTGTCAGCGGGCAGACCGAGCTTGGCGAGCAAGTCGGCCGGCGGCTTGTACTCCACCTTGCAGTTCTCGCACAGCTTGCGGAACACACGCTGCGACATGATCGCCTTGACATGCTCGAAGCCGACTTCGGGCGAGCCGGTGAGCTTCGCCCATTGCTTCATCGCGTGCACCGGCGACGGCGACGGCAGGTGCACGTACACACGCGTCCGCTCGAGGTCTGCCCGGCAGATCTCGGCTGCGGTGTCGGCGTCGACGCGTTCGATCGCGAGCACATCGGGATCGCGCCGGAGCAGCGAGCGTATGAGCGTCGAGAACTCTTGGCCGTCCTCGACTGCGGACGGGTCGTAGAGATTCTGGCGAACACCCTCGACGAGGTCTTCCTGCTCAAACTCCGCGGTCTGCACGTTCTGTGTGTACGCATCGTGCATGCGGGTGACGGTGTAGAAGGTGGTCGTGCCGCCGTGGCCGGGTGGTGAGGTGAGCAGCACGATGCCGCCGAAATCTTCGACCAAGCTTCGCAGCGTCTCGAGCTGCGCGGGCGGCAGGCCGAGGTTCTCCGGCTTGCGGCGCACGGCCTTCTCGGGATCGAGCCGGAAGGCGAGCAGCATGCCGGCTTGGCCGCCCTTGGTCGTCACCTTCACCTTGTGGTTCTTGCCGTGATAATTGAAGTTGAGCGTGCCGGTCTGCACGCGGCGACGATCCTCGACATCGAGATCGGCGCAGCCCTTCCAGAAGTCGATCGTCCGCACAGCCGCAGCTTGCTCGAGCGTTGGCCCCGGCTGCTTCACCGTGTGCACCGTGTAGATGACCTGATACGCGCCGGTCGCGGTGGGGCGGATCTCGAAGCGGTCGGCGTGGGCCTCGCGGGCATCGATGACCAACTTCTCAGCCTCCACGCGAAGATCAAACTCCGGCGTACCTTGGTCGGGCACTTTGACGACGACGCCGTCGGAACGCGTGATCGCGAGCTCGGCGGTGCCGGCAACCTTCTCGGCCTTCTTCGCTGCCGACTTCTCTTTCCACGATGACGTATCGAACTTCAGATGCTTGTCTTCCGGAACTCGCTCGTCCTTGTTGGCAACGAGCGGGAAGACGATGAGATCGATCAGCAGGATCGCGGACATCACGACGAGCGAGATGCCGATCGTCCACGGTGCTTTGATGGGCACCGCGAAGGCTGCGAGGATCGCAACGAGGCCGAGGCTGAGGTGCAGCGTGTTCCACCGCTTCCGATTCAACCGGAAACGCTCGGCGAACTTGTCGTAGACATTGGTGACGACCCAGGCCCAGCCCAGCAGCGGCGGCAGAAGCAGCAACGGCTTCCAGACCGACACCAGCAAGTACGGCGACTCGGCGAGTGTCAAAGTAAAGCCCGGCGTGCCGAGCAGATGTTGGAGCGATCCCA
The DNA here is from genome assembly GCA_039208875.1 of Planctomycetota bacterium. Taxonomy (GTDB): domain Bacteria; phylum Planctomycetota; class Phycisphaerae; order Phycisphaerales; family UBA1924; genus JBCCQU01. Next base: position 3,874 of record JBCCQU010000009.1, on the reverse strand, counting down.
CGTTCCGATGTCCCTTCGCGGATTGCCGCTGCCAGCGGCCGATGTTTACGTGAGTTTCTTGAGCCGCATCATCAGGTCGTCGACGTTCGGCGAGGCCTCACGCGCAACGCGCTGATGGATGTACTCGCTCTCGACAAGCTGCACAAGCGACTGGTTGAAGTCGACCATGCCGATCTGTTTGGCCTCGATCGCATCGAGATACTCGCGCAGCTCGCCTTCCTGCCCTTCCAGCACGTGCTTCTGAACAACCGTGTTGTTGATCAGAATCTCGATCGCCGGGATGCGGTGGATGTTCTCGTGCAGCGTCGGCAGCAGCTTCTGATACACGAACGCACGCATCTGATAGCCGAGGATCTTGCGTACCTGCGGCACCTCCTCAGCCGGGAACAGACCGTAAATACGGCTGAACGTCTGCGTCGTGCTCGATGCGTGGATCGTGCCGTAGACGAGGTGACCCGTCTCGGCAGCCATGAGTGCAGCCTCGAACGTCTCGGCGTCACGCATCTCGCCGACCAGCACGATGTCCGGGTTCTCACGAACCAGTGCTCGCAGGCCCGTGCGGAAGTCCAGACAGTCGAGCCCGATCTCGCGCTGATTGATCGTCGCGACCTTGTCCTCGAAGATGTACTCGATCGGATCTTCGAGCGTCACGATGTGCACCGGCTTGCGCGCATTCACGTAGTCGAGCATCGAAGCGATCTTGGTCGACTTGCCCGAGCCTGTCACGCCGCACAGCAGCACGATGCCCTGCGGCTGCATCGCGATCTCGGCCATCGCCGGCGGCAGGTGCAAGCCCTCGAATGGCAGGATGTTGCTCGTGATGCGCCGGGCCGCAACGGACAGCTTGCCGCGAGCCATGAACAGGTTCACGCGGAAGCGGCACGTGTCGTCGTAGTCGTACGCGAGGTCGACCGAGCCAAACTTGTGCAGGTCCTTCATCTGGTCCTCGTCCAGCATGTGCTGAGCGATACCCCAGAACTCCTCTTCGCTCACCGGCTCGGTGTCGAGCGGCTTGAGCGAGCCCTTCACGCGGATCTTCGGCGGCTGCGTCGACTTCATGATGAGGTCCGAAGCCTCGAACTTCATCGTCGCCTGCAAAAACTTGCCCCAGCGCGTGTCGTGCGGATTCTTCTTCCGCATCGACGGCATCGAGACGTGGCCGGTGAGCTCGGCTGCGGACGCGGGGCTGTCGGTTCCTACCGTCATACAAACAATCCTCTATGTGCTGAGCCCGCTGCAGGGCTCGGCGCGATGCACCGCCAATCGGGTCGCGGGTGATGAGAGAGCCGGTTGGACCGGCAGCATCGCCACTGCCGCGTGACACAGCGTAGCGACCGCAGCCAACCGGGGAAACGCACATCCCGATGCGCAGGTCCGGCTGCCGCGGTTGCCGCTTGCCCCGCTTTATCAGTCGTTGATGGCGTGGTCTCGCCGAGCGCAAAACAGCGGCCCGCGATATCGCAGGCCGCCGGAGGAGGGTTCGGATTGTCGGGCGTCGTCGCCGGTTAGCTCACCGCGGCTGCGGGCTCGCCGTTCTTCTCGCCGGCCTGATCTTTATCGGCCGGACCATCGCCCAGGAAGTTGGCCTCGAGCTCGACGCGGATCTTCTCCATCGCCTTGTTCTGGATCTGTCGGACGCGCTCTTTCGTCACGCCGATGATCTGGCCGACCTGCTCGAGCGTCATCGGCTTCTCGTTCTCGCCCGACTCCAGGCCGAAGCGATGCTCGATAACCGTTCGCTCGACGTCCGAAAGCTCTGCCCGGTTGTCCACGACGATGCGGCGGACCTCGTCGGCTGCGTCCTTCTCGAACGTCTCCCGCTTCGACTCGACGAAGTTCGATCGCTCGAGCTTGGGATCGAAGTCGGTCGGGAACCGCTGGCGATACTTGCTGAGCTTCATGCCCTGCCGGCTGAAGGCCTTCAGGATGGCCCGGCAGGCGTAGGTCGAGAACTTGTAGCCACGACCCGCGTCGAACTTGTCGACAGCACGCAGCAACGCCATGTTGCCCTCGCTGACCAAGTCGGCAAAGTCGACCTCGCTCATGCGGGTCCGCTTGGCCATAGCGAGCACCAACGCCAGGTTGGTTTCCGCGATCTGCTCGCGAATCTGGTCGGCGCGGCGATACCAGCCGAGGATCTCATCGACCTGCTCAGGCGTGGCCTGCTTGTTCGGCGTCGCCCACACCGCCCGCTGAATCTCGCGGATCCGATAGCGGGCGTAGTTGAACTGGTGGAACAGAACCTTCTCTTCAGCACCCGTCAGGATCACCTGCTGGCTGCTCTTGACGGTGCGCGTCCGAGACGCCGACGACAGGTCGTCCATCACCGGGTGATACCACGTCGTGTCCGGCTTCTGGATGTCCGGCACATCGTCGTAGATCTTCCACTCAGCGTTGTCTTCGTAGAAGGCCGGGCTGTCGATGAAGTCCTGCTCGTGGTTGAGCAAGTGCTTGAGCAGCCGCTCCTCTTCGAAGCTCAGCCGGCGCGCGGTGGCCGCGCCCCCGCCCGATTGAGCGGTCGCGGCCGATCGGCCGACTCGGTGACGCCGACGGACCTGCTCCAGAGGGGTCGGCTTCCTTTTGCTGCTCACGTGACGCATCGGTCGTGTCCTTGAACCGTGCTGCAATTCGCACCCTTTCGTGCCGTGGCGGGCCCGATCCCCGCCGAATGGCACGCTCGTTGTCGATACGCCGATCGGAGGCTGCCTGCCCACCCATCGGCCCCGTTTGCTTCGGACGCCGCTCCAGCGGCTTCCGAGACAGACTCACGCTCACGCTCGGTCGGCTGTGACCGCCTGATGCCCGTGTAAATACCGGGGTTCATGGCGTCAGTGCCGTGCAAGGTCGTGAGCTTGATTTCTACGTTTCAAACAATCGCTTGTTCCGCCTTGTCGGATGCTCACCAACGAAAATCCGATCCCCGGAACAACTCATCTACGCCACGGTTTCCGGCCGCACGGCCGAAAGCCGGCATCCCCCACATGGCATCTGGCTGCACGCCTCGTGCCATGCACCGTTCTGCGTCTGCTAGCCTCGGCCTCCTGCCGATCAGAAACTGGTTAGCAGAACCACGACTATACGCGATTTGTTCCGGCTGTCAAGCAACCGCCCGGCAGCTTCTGCGTTGGCCGCCAAACAACCAGAACTCGCTCCTCGGCCTCCTAGAGTCTCATGAAGCGAGGCTCACGGATTTGGGCTCGCCCCGGAAAACCCATCGTTTGCTGGAGACATCCATGCCGTTCACCCTTCCCGATCTGCCGTACGCCCACGACGCTCTCGAGCCGCACATCGATGCCAAGACGATGGAGATCCATCACGGCAAGCATCACGCCGCGTACGTCAGCAAGGCCAACGACGCCCTCGCCGGCACCGCCCACGCCGATGCCGATCCGATCGACGTCGTCAAGGGCCTCGGCGACCTGCCGGCCGACAAGCAGACCGCCGTCCGCAACAATGCCGGTGGCCACGTGAATCACTCCCTGTTCTGGCAGACCATCGCCCCCAACGCCGGCGGCAACCCCTCCGGCGATCTGGCTGCTGCGATCGACTCGGCCTTCGGTTCATTCGACGCCTTCAAGGAGAAGTTCGCAGCGGCGGCCGCCACGCGCTTCGGCTCCGGCTGGGCCTGGCTCTGCGTCAACGGCGACGGCGAGCTCCACGTCGAGTCCACGCCCAACCAGGACACCCCGCTCATGCACGGCCACACGCCGATCCTCGGCCTGGACGTCTGGGAGCACGCCTACTACCTGAACTACCAGAACCGCCGCGGCGACTACGTCGACGCGTTCTTCAACGTGGTCCAGACGTCCAGGCCCAGGATCGGCGTGTGGCCGTGCATGAGCGGGGTGTCCTGGTTGGGCGTGGACTCGACGTG